>NZ_JBEXXX010000024.1:0-119190 GCF_040630635.1 Streptomyces sp. NPDC005761
GGGGGGGGGGGGGGCGCGGGGCCCCCCCGCCCCTCGCGGGATGTCTACCGACCAGCCGTCAGGTGGAGGTCGAGTCCATGACGAGCACCGGCTCACCGGCCATCGTCGGTGCGCCCCGCTTGCCGTCGCTCCGCTTCCGTTGCCGCAGCCGCCGCTCGAGCCAGCCGGCGAACGAGGTGAGGGAGAAATTCAAGGCGATGTAGATCAGGGCGATGACGGTGAAGCACGCGATGGTGTTCGCCCCGTAGTTGGCCGACATGGGCCGGACGGACGCCAGCAGTTCGGGGAACGTCATCATCGCGCCACCGAGGGCGGTGTCCTTCACGATCACCACCAGCTGACTGACGATCGCGGGCAGCATGGCGGTCACCGCCTGCGGCAGCAGGACGAAGATCATGGTCTGGCCCTTGCGCATCCCGATCGCCTTGGCGGCGTCCGTCTGCCCCGAGGGGAGGGTCAGGATGCCCGCCCGCACGATTTCGGCGAGCACCGACGCGTTGTAGAGCACCAGACCGGTGATCACGGCGTACAGCGGACGGGTGTCGGTGCTGATGTTCGTGTACTCGGAGTACACCGCGTTCGCGATGATCATCAGGATCAGTACCGGAATGGCCCGGAAGAACTCCACCACCACACCGGAAGGCACGCGCATCCAGCGGTGGTCCGAAAGCCGTCCGATACCGAACAGAGCGCCCAGCGGCAGCGCGATGATCAGCGCGAAGAAGGCTGCCTTGAGCGTGTTCCAGAGCCCTGGCCAGAGGTACGTCTCCCACGGCTGGGGGCTGGTGAAGAACGGCTTCCACTTGACCCAGTCGAGCTGGTGCTTGGAGGCGAGGCCGTCGTAGACCCACCAGACCACGACCGCGGCGACGAGGACGAAGAGGACCGTGTAGAGGATGTTGCGCCTTTTGGCGCGCGGTCCTTGGGCGTCATAGAGGACGGAGCTCATCGCTTCACCGCCACCTTCTTGCTCACCCAGCCGAGAAGGAGGCCGGTGGGGAGGGTCAGAACGATGAATCCGAACGCGAAGATGGCCGCGATCAGCAGCAGTTGGGCCTCCGCCTCGATCATGCCCTTCATCAGGTACGCCGCCTCCGCCACCCCGATCGCGGAAGCGACCGTGGTGTTCTTCGTCAGCGCGATCAGCACGTTGGAGAGCGGGTTGACGACCGAGCGGAAGGCCTGCGGGAGAATGATCAGCCGCAGGACCTGAGCGAAGCTGAGGCCTAGGGCGCGTGCCGCCTCGGCCTGGCCGACCGGCACCGTGTTGATGCCGGATCGCAGGGCTTCGCAGACGAACGCCGCGGTGTACGCGCTCAGGGAGAGAACCGCGAGCCGGAAGTTGATGTCGGTGAAGTCACTGGCGCCGAGCTTGACGTCGAGCGTCTGGAACAGGCCCAGCGACGAGAACACAATGATCACGGTCAGGGGTATGTTCCGGACCACGTTCACATAGCCGGTCGCGAAACCGCGCATCAGGGGGACCGGGCTGACCTTCATGCCGGCCAGCAGCGTTCCCCATATGAGGGAGCCGAGGGCGGAGTAGACGGTGAGTTGCACCGTCACCCAGAACGCCCCAAGCAGGTCGTAACCATCAAGAAAGTCGAACACGATCTCCCGCGCTTCCGCGTGTAGGAGGGCACGGCGCGCCGCCTTCAGTGGCGGCGCGCCCGGTCAGCCCCGCTTCACTTGACGACGTTGCCGATCTTCGGGGCCGCTTCGTTCTTGTAGCCCGCCGGACCGAAGTTGGCCGTCACGGCCTTCTCCCACGAACCGTCCGAGACCATCTTGGTCAGCGCGTCGTTGATCTTCTTCTTGAGGTCGGCGTCGCCCTTCTTCAGGCCGATGCCGTAGTTCTCGTTGGTCATCTTGAAGCCGGCCAGCTTGAACTTGCCCTTGTGGGCGTCCTGCGAGGCGTAGCCGGCCAGGATGCTGTCATCCGTGGTCAGCGCGTCGATGACCTTGTTCTCCAGGCCGGTCAGGCACTCCGAGTAACCGCCGTACTCCTGGAGCTGCGCCTTCGGGGCCAGCTTCTCCTTGACGTTCTTCGCCGAGGTCGAGCCGGTGACCGAGCAGAGCTTCTTGTTGTTCAGGTCCTCGGGCGACTTGATCGAGGTGTCGTCCGCGCGGACCAGGATGTCCTGGTGGGCGAGGAGGTAGGGGCCCGCGAAGTCGACCTTCTGCAGCCGCTCGTCGTTGATCGAGTAGGAGGCGGCGATGAACTTCACGTCACCGCGCTCGATCGCCGTCTCACGGTCGGCGCTCTTCGTCTCCTTGAACTCGATGTTCTTGGCGTCGTAGCCGAGTTCCTTGGCGACGTACGTGGCGACATCGACGTCGAAGCCCGTGTACTTGCCGTCCGGGGTCTTCAGGCCGATCCCGGGCTGGTCGATCTTGATGCCGATCGTGATCTTCTTGCCGCCGCCCGAACCGGACGCGTCGTCCTTGTCGTCGGAACCACAGGCGGTGGCGGTCAGGGCGAGGGCGAGCACGGCGGCCGAGGCGGCGGTGACCTTACGAAGCTGCATGGTGAAATTCCCTAGAGTTGACGCGATGTGAGTGATCGGCCGGTCCGGAGACCGGCGCCGAAGGCTCCATCAGTGGTGAAGGATCTTCGACAGGAAGTCCTTGGCCCGGTCACTGCGCGGGTTGCTGAAGAACTGGTCGGGCGTTGCCTCTTCGACGATCTTTCCGTCCGCCATGAAGACGACGCGGTTGGCCGCGGAGCGGGCGAAACCCATCTCGTGGGTGACGACGACCATGGTCATGCCGTCGCGGGCGAGCTGCTGCATGACCTCCAGCACCTCGTTGATCATCTCCGGGTCGAGCGCGGAGGTCGGCTCGTCGAAGAGCATGACCTTCGGGTCCATCGCCAACGCCCGCGCGATCGCCACACGTTGCTGCTGGCCGCCGGAGAGCTGGGAGGGGTACTTGTCGGCCTGGGTTCCGACGCCCACCCGGTCGAGCAGTGAACGCGCCTTGTCCTCGGCAGCCTTCTTGTCCGTCTTGCGGACCTTGAGCTGGCCGAGCGTCACGTTCTCCAGCACCGTCTTGTGCGCGAAGAGATTGAACGACTGGAAGACCATGCCGACGTCGGCACGCAGCCGCGCCAGTTCCTTGCCCTCGGCGGGCAACGGCTTCCCGTCGATCGAGATCGCGCCCGAGTCGATCGTCTCCAAGCGGTTGATCGTGCGGCACAGCGTGGACTTCCCGGACCCGGAGGGCCCGATGACGACCACGACCTCGCCGCGGGCGATCGTCAGGTCGATGTCCTGGAGCACATGCAGCGCGCCGAAGTGCTTGTTGACGTTGCTCAGCACGACCAGGTCGTCGCCGGCCGCGGGTGCAGCGTCCTCGGCGCCCTTGGTCACTGAAACTCCGCTCATCGGCTTAATGCTCCGTCCTCCTCGGTTGGGAAGGACCTTAGTGACGCAGTGCGACCAGCGTCATTACATCTGAGCGGAAATTGAGCATAACGATCCGGCCGCAACCGGACACTCCGTGTGAACGGGGCGCCTTTCCGGGCCCCGGGGCGTACCGGGTGCATAACGGAAACCCGGATGCAACAGGCGGGCACTTGACTGGCCCCCCGTCATCGGGGTGGATGCTCTGGTACACCCTGACGTGAAACGCCCCGGTACGGGGAAGTAACCCGAGGTGTACGCGACCGATACGGACCACGCACATGCGGAGAGGGGGCGCCATGAGGCTGCTGCTCGTGGAGGACGACAACCACGTCGCCGCCGCCCTGTCCGCGATCCTCGCCCGGCACGGATTCCAGGTGGTGCACGCCCGCAGCGGCGAGGAAGCGCTGCAGGCTCTCCTCCCGACGGATACGGAGCCCTTCGGTGTCGTGCTGCTCGACCTCGGCCTGCCCGACCAGGACGGCTACGAGGTCTGCGGGAAGATCCGCAAGCGCAGCTCCGTACCCGTGATCATGGTGACCGCGCGTGCTGATGTGCGCTCACGGATCCACGGGCTGAACCTCGGCGCCGACGACTACGTGACCAAGCCGTACGACACCGGCGAGCTGCTCGCCCGTATCCACGCCGTCAGCCGGCGCAAGACGGGCAACGAGGACACCGCGCCCACGCCCGTCGCCGCGCTGCGACTGGGGCACGTCCACATCGAGCTGCCGACCCGACGGGTCAGCGTCGACGGGAGCGAGGTCCAGCTCACCCGCAAGGAGTTCGACCTGCTCGCGCTGCTCGCCCAGCGGCCCGGCGTGGTGTTCCGCCGGGAACAGATCATCAGCGAGGTGTGGCGTACGAGCTGGGAGGGGACGGGACGCACCCTGGAGGTGCATGTCGCCTCCCTCCGTTCCAAGCTGCGGCTGCCCGCCCTGATCGAGACCGTGCGCGGGGTCGGCTACCGCCTCGTCGCCCCGTCCGCGTAGAGGCGTACGTTCCCCTTGCGTACCCGGCTGCTTCCGCTGCTCATCGTCCTCATGGCGGGCGTCCTGCTCGCCCTCGGCTTCCCGCTGGCCGTCAGCGTGGCCGCCGCCCAGCAGCAGGGCGTCGTGATCGACCGCATCGACGACACGGCACGCTTCGCCGCACTCGCGCAGTTCATCACCGAACGCACCAGCGGCTACGACGAACGGCGCCGCACCCTCCAGGGCGAGCTGGAGACGTACGACTCCGTGTACGGCATCAGAGCCGGCGTCTTCTACCGCGACGACACCGCGATGGCCAAGGCTCCGGCGTCCTGGCGGCTGCCCGTCGAGGGTGAGGGCCGCGAGGCGTTCAAGGAGGCCCTGCTGGGCCGCCGCAGCCATGATCCGCCGCAGGTCTGGCCCTGGCAGGACGGCCGGGTCGTCGTCGCCTCGCCCGTCGTGCGGGACGGTGACGTGATCGCCGTCGTCGTGATCGACTCGCCCACCGACCAGATGCGCGCCGCCACTCTGCGCGGCTGGCTGGTGATCGCCGCGGGTGAGGTGATCGCGATGCTGGTGGCCGTCGGCGCCGCGAACCGGCTCACCGGCTGGGTGCTGCTTCCCGTGCGGACGCTGGACGTCGCCGCCCACGACATAGCCAGCGGCCGGATGCGGTCCCGGGTGGCAGCGTCCGGCGGACCTCCGGAACTGCGGCGCCTGGCCCGTTCCTTCAACGAGATGGCCGACAACGTCGAGGACGTGCTGGAGCAGCAGCGCGCCTTCGTCGCGGACGCCTCGCACCAGTTGCGCAACCCCTTGGCCGCCCTGCTGCTGCGGATCGAGCTGCTCGCCCTGGAACTCCCCGAGGGCAACCAGGAGATCGCCTCCGTGCGCACGGAGGGCAAGCGCCTCGGCCAGGTGCTCGACGACCTGCTCGACCTGGCCCTCGCCGAGCACGCCGACGCGGATCTGCGGCTCACGGACATCGGCGCCCTCAGCTCCGAACGGGTCGCCTCCTGGCGGCCGGTGGCCGAGGAGAAGGGCGTACGGCTGCGGGCGGACGGCATGGGGGCCGTCACCGCCTGGGCAGACCCCATCGCCCTGTCCAGCGCGCTCGACGCCATCATCGACAACGCCCTCAAGTTCACTCCCGGGGACGAGGAGGTCCGGGTCACGGTCGCCTCCGACAGCACGTCCGTCTCCGTCGTCGTCGCGGACGGCGGACCGGGACTCACCGAACAGGAGATGGAGCGCGTGGGCGACCGGTTCTGGCGCAGCTCCCAGCATCAGAACGTACGGGGATCAGGCCTCGGCCTCTCCATCTCGAAGGCGCTCCTCTCCGCGAGCGCCGGCTCGCTCTCCTGCGAACGGAACGAACCCCACGGGCTGCGCGTGACAGTCACGGTGCCACGGAACGGGCCGCAGGGCTGAGGAGCGGGGCCGGGGCCCTCAGGGCCGGCGAACGGGACCGGGGTCCTCAGGGCTGAGGAACCGGACCGGAGTCCTCAGGGCTTGACCGAGCGGTAGTAGCGCTTGGCCCCTTCGTGCAACGGCAGCGGATCCGTGTAGATAGCCGTCCTCAGGTCCACCAGCTGCGCCGCGTGCACCTCGCGCCCGATCCGGTCCCGGCTGTCGATCACGGTGCGGGTGAACGCCTCCGTCATCGCCGCGTCGGTGCGGTCCGTGGTCACCAGCACATTGGCCACCGCCACCGTGGGGACGGCCTGCCCCTGTTGCGCGTTGCCGTAGGCATCGGCGGGCATCACGGCCGAGCGGTAGAAACGGGTGGACCCGCCGGCCGACTGGAGCTGCCTGATGAGCGGGTCGTCCAGCGGGATCAGCCGGATCGCGAACCGGTCCGAGAGATCGGCCACCGCGCTCGTGGGCAGCCCGCCGGACCAGAAGAACGCGTCGAGCCGGCCCTGCTCCAGCAGCTCGGGCATCGTGTCGATGCCCACCGACATCGGCGTCACATCGTTGACGGGGTCCAGCCCGGCGGCCGTCATCAGCCGGTCGGCCAGCAGCCGCACACCCGATCCCGGCTGCCCCACCGCGACCCTGTGGCCCCGCAGATCGGCGACACTGCGGATGTCCGACCCCCGGTCCACCACCAGCTGGACGTAGTCGTCGTAGAGCCGGACACAACCCCGCAGCCGCTCGGCGCCCGGCTTCCCGTCGCGCAGGTAAGTGGCGACGGCATCGGTCGTCGCGATGGTGAAGTCGGCCCTGCCCGCCGCCACCCGGGCGATGTTCTGCTGCGAGCCCTCACTGGTCTGGAGCCGTATCGACACCTCGGGCAGATCCTTGGCGAGCGCGGCCTTGAGCCGCTCCCCGTAGCGCTGGTACACGCCACTGCGCACCCCGGTGCTGAACGTCAGCGTCCCGTTCGGCGCCGGATCCCCGAGGGGGAGCACCCACCAGAGCAGCAGTCCGAGCACGACGACGGCGGCGGCGCCCGCCCGCAGCGAGCGACGCCGGCCGATTCGGGACAAAGCCGGGAGCATGGCCGCGATCCTGCCAGGTGGCTCCCGGCCCTGGCCAGGGGTGCCGTCGGATCTCACAGCCCGCCGAGGCGGCCGGTGCGGGGCCGGGAGGGCGGCCGCGGCGGGAGGTGTCCGTACAGCGCCTACCCTTGTCGCATGAGCAGCGGCAACCGGAGCGAAGCAGTGGACGTCAGAAAAAGCTACGAGGTGCGCACCTACGGGTGCCAGATGAACGTCCACGACTCCGAGCGGCTGTCGGGGCTCCTGGAGGACGCCGGCTACGTGCGGGCGCCCGAGGGATCCGACGGTGACGCCGACGTCGTCGTCTTCAACACCTGCGCGGTGCGGGAGAACGCCGACAACAAGCTCTACGGCAACCTGGGCCGGCTCGCCCCGATGAAGACGAAGCGCCCCGGGATGCAGATCGCGGTCGGCGGCTGCCTCGCGCAGAAGGACCGCGACACCATCGTCCGGCGGGCGCCCTGGGTCGACGTCGTCTTCGGTACGCACAACATCGGCAAGCTGCCCGTGCTGCTGGAGCGCGCCCGCATCCAGGAAGAGGCGCAGATCGAGATCGCCGAGTCCCTGGAAGCCTTCCCCTCGACGCTGCCCACCCGCCGGGAGTCCGCGTACGCCGCCTGGGTGTCGATCTCCGTCGGCTGCAACAACACCTGCACCTTCTGCATCGTCCCCGCGCTGCGCGGCAAGGAGAAGGACCGCCGGACCGGCGACATCCTCGCCGAGATCGAAGCCCTGGTCGCCGAAGGCGTGTCCGAGATCACCCTGCTCGGTCAGAACGTCAACGCGTACGGCTCCGACATCGGCGACCGCGAGGCCTTCTCCAAGCTGCTGCGTGCCTGCGGGCGGATCGAGGGCCTGGAGCGGGTCCGCTTCACCTCACCGCACCCGCGCGACTTCACCGACGACGTGATCGCGGCCATGGCCGAGACGCCGAACGTGATGCCGCAGCTGCACATGCCGATGCAGTCGGGCTCCGACACCGTGCTGAAGGCCATGCGGCGCTCGTACCGGCAGGAACGCTTCCTCGGCATCATCGACAAGGTGCGGGCCGCGATGCCCGACGCCGCGATCTCCACCGACATCATCGTCGGCTTCCCCGGGGAGACCGAGGAGGACTTCGAGCAGACCATGCACGCGGTCCGCGAGGCCCGCTTCGCCAACGCCTTCACCTTCCAGTACTCCAAGCGCCCGGGCACGCCCGCCGCCGACATGGACGGGCAGATCCCCAAGGAGGTCGTCCAGGAGCGCTACATGCGCCTGTCCGCCCTCCAGGAGGAGATCTCCTGGTCGGAGAACAAGAAGCAGGTCGGCCGTACCCTGGACGTCATGGTCGCGGAGGGCGAGGGCCGCAAGGACGGCGCCACCCACCGCCTGTCCGGCCGCGCCCCCGACAACCGCCTGGTCCACTTCACCAAGCCGGACGAGGACGTACGCCCCGGCGACGTGGTGACCGTCGAGATCAGCTACGCCGCCCCGCACCACCTGCTGGCCGAGGGCGCGCCCCTGGGCGTGCGGCGGACCCGCTCGGGGGACGCCTGGGAGAAGCGCACCGCCGCCACGGCCGCCAAGCCGGCCGGCGTCATGCTGGGCCTGCCCGGAATCGGCGCACCGGCCCCGCTGCCGGCCGCCTCGGCACCGGGCTGCGGCTGCGACTGACGGCACGGTACGGCTCCCCGCGCGGGGAGCCGGGGGCCGGACAGTACGCTGCCCCTCATGCTTGTCGCCGCCGCTGTCTGCCCCTGCCCGCCGCTGCTGGTCCCCGAGGTCGCCGCCGGTGCCGCGCCCGAACTCGACGGAGCGAGGACCGCGTGCACCGACGCGCTGGGCGTCCTCGCGGCCTCCCGGCCCGATCTGCTGATCGTGATCGGCCCGGCCGGCCTCGCGGGCCGCGGCCCGCACCCCGAGGGGGCCGTCGGAGGCTTCCAGGAGTTCGGCGTGGACCTCGACGTACGACTGGGGCGGGACCTGGGCGCGGTCGCCGAGCGCCCGCTCGCCCCGTCGTTGGCGGTCGGCGCATGGCTGCTGTCACGCACCGGGTGGGCGGGCACCCCGGTCGAAGGGCTCGGAGTGGGGGAGCCGCTGGAGACCGGCCGCTGCACGGAGACGGGCCGTGCGCTGGCCGCGCGCGCCGACCGGGTCGCGCTGCTGGTGATGGGCGACGGCAGCGCCTGCCGCACCCTGAAGGCGCCCGGGTACCTCGACGAGCGCGCCGCCGGATTCGACGCGGAGGCCTCGCGAGCGCTGGGGGCGGCGGACACGGCCGCGCTGATCGCACTGGACGAGGCGCTGGCGTACGAACTCAAGGCCGCGGGCCGAGCACCCTGGCAGGTCCTCGCCGGGGCGGCCGAGGGGGCCGGACTGGACGGGCGGCTGCTCTACGACGAGGCCCCGTACGGAGTGGGCTACATGGTCGCGGCCTGGTCCTGACCTCTCGCGCGCCCAGAACGCACGACGGCCGTGGAGCGATGCCGCCCCACGGCCGTTGCGCTGCCCTGCCCGGCCGGTGTCAGGAAGCGGGCGGCGGCGGAGTGCTGCCCGGAGGGGGAGTGCTGCCCGGGGCGGGCGGCGTACCGTCCCCGTCCTTGTGGGCCAGCCGGTCCACAGCTCCCTTGGCCTTCTGCGTGCCGGACACGATCTTGTCGCTGTACTTGCCCTTGGTCTTCGCGTCGACCGTCCGCGCTGCCTTGTCGAGCCCCTGGTCGATCTTGTCCCCGTGCTGCTGCGCGAGGTCGCTCACCTTGTCCTTGGCCGGGCTCAGCTTCGCCTTCAAATTGTCCATGAAGCCCATCGGACACCTTCTCTGCTGGGGGCTGCGTGCGCGTGCTCTCTCCGGTCCCGGTACCCGCCACGCTGTCCCGTACTCTCCCGGCCGCAGGATCACCGGCCCTGGAGGACAAACGGCAGAACCATGAGAAACCACCCATATGTAGACACCATTTTACCCGGCGGCGCGTGACGAGCCCGCCACCCCACGGCCTGTCACATCACCCATTCGGGAACGGCTCCGAGGTTTGCGAGACTGGGGCGGTGAGAAGTCCAGCTCCCGCACCGCGGGTCATCGCCGTCGTCGGTCCCACCGCAGCCGGAAAGTCCGACCTGGGGGTGTTCCTCGCTCAGCAGCTCGGGGGCGAAGTGGTCAATGCCGACTCCATGCAGCTCTACCGGGGGATGGACATCGGCACCGCCAAGCTGACATTCGCCGAGCGTGGCGCGGTGCCCCATCGACTGCTGGACATCTGGGACGTCACGGAGACGGCCAGCGTGGCGGAGTACCAGCGCCTGGCCCGCGCGGAGATCGACCGTCTGCTCGCCGAGGGCCGCACGCCCGTACTGGTGGGTGGCTCGGGTCTGTACGTGAAGGGCACGATCGACGCCCTGGAGTTCCCCGGCACCGACCCCCGCGTCCGGGCCGCGCTGGAGGCGGACCTGGCCGAGTACGGCTCCGGAGTGCTGCACGAGCGGCTCAGTGCGGCAGACCCCGAGGCGGGCCGCGCGATCCTGCCGAGCAACGGCCGGCGCATCGTGCGGGCCCTCGAGGTCATCGAGATCACCGGCAAGCCCTTCACGGCCAATCTCCCGGGCGACGACGCGGTCTACGACGCCGTTCAGATCGGCGTCGACGTGGCCCGCCCCGAACTGGACGAGCGCATCACCCTGCGCGTCGACCGGATGTGGGAGGCCGGACTCGTGGACGAGGTACGAGCCCTGGAGGCCCGCGGGCTGCGGGAAGGGCGCACCGCGTCGCGGGCGCTCGGCTATCAGCAGGTGCTCACCGCTCTCGCCGGGGAGTGCTCCGAGGGCGAGGCGCGCACCGAGACCGTGCGTGCCACCAAACGCTTCGCACGCCGTCAGGACTCCTGGTTCCGCCGCGACCCGCGCGTCCAGTGGCTGAACGGTGCCGCGGACCACCGCGGGGAACTCCCCGGGCGGGCGCTGGCGTTGGTCGAACGAGCGGTTACAGCCTGATCACGTGATGGCATCGGGAAGCCCTGCCCGTCATTTCGGCGACCTGCGGCGTGCCATCATCGAGCATCGATCGACCAGTGGAGTCCGAGTTGGGAGGGCGCGTGGCGATGGAGGCCGGCCCTCGCGACACAGAGCAGGACGCACCGGACACGCAGCACGAAGCGGGACGCCTGAGCCCCGACGGGCCCGATGAGCTCGCCGTGACCCCTGAGGTCGAGGTGGAGCTGCGTCCAGCCCGTCGGATGCGCATCTGGCAGCTCGCGCCGATCGTCATGCTGGCGGCACTGGGATCGCTGATGTTCGCCTTCCCGCTCGCCTTCGAGGTGGGCGACGGCGGTCCGGTGGTCGCCATGCTGGGGCTGCTGATCAGCTGCTGCGCCGCGGGCTGGGGCATGATGGCCGCCCGCCGCGTGGGACACACCTGGCCGGGGCTGCCGTCCCGGGGTTCCGGGGAGCGGGCCGACTGGCGGGTGATCGCCCTGTACGTGGCGGTGTGCGCCGTACTGGTCGCGCTGGCCGTCTGGCGCGTGGCCCGGCTGCGGGGCTGACGGGCCGGACCGGGGAGTCCCCCGCCCGGCGGGCCGGTTCGCCGCGCTGTCGGTGCGGGCTCGTACAGTTGTCCTGTGACCACCTCGCAGATCGCCTTCCTCAAGGGCCACGGCACCGAGAACGACTTCGTGATCGTTCCCGACCCGGACAACGCCATCGACCTGCCGACGTCCCTCGTCGCCGGGCTGTGCGACCGTCGCGCCGGCATCGGCGGTGACGGCCTGCTGCACGTCGTGCGGTCCGCCGCCCACCCCGAGGCGCGGGCGATGGCGGGCGAGGCCGAGTGGTTCATGGACTACCGCAACGCGGACGGCTCGGTCGCCGAGATGTGCGGCAACGGCGTGCGGGTCTTCGCCCGCTATCTGCAGCACGTCGGCGCCGTGGAGGAGGGCGACCTCGCGGTCGCCACTCGCGGCGGGGTGAAGAAGGTGCACCTCGCCAAGAACGGCGACGTCACCGTTTCGATGGGACGCGCCCTGCTTCCCGACGACGGGGTCACCGTCACCGTCGGCGGCCGCAGCTGGGACGCCCGCAACGTGAACATGGGCAATCCGCACGCCATCGCGTTCGTCGACGATCTGGCGCACGCCGGAAACCTGTTCAGCGAGCCGTCCTTCACGCCCACAGCCGTCTACCCCGACGGGGTCAACATCGAATTCGTCGTGGACCGCGGAGCCCGGC
Organism: Streptomyces sp. NPDC005761; assembly: GCF_040630635.1. Classification (NCBI taxonomy): domain Bacteria; kingdom Bacillati; phylum Actinomycetota; class Actinomycetes; order Kitasatosporales; family Streptomycetaceae; genus Streptomyces; species Streptomyces sp. NPDC005761. Next base: position 12,076 of record NZ_JBEXXX010000024.1, read on the forward strand.
ACGTCGCGATGCGGGTCCATGAGCGTGGCTCGGGCGAGACCCGTTCCTGCGGCACCGGCGCCTGCGCCGTGGCCGTCGCGGCGGCCCGCCGGGACGAGGCGGACCCGGCGGAGACCGGGGTTCCGGTCACGTACACCGTCGATCTGCCGGGCGGGACCCTGGTGATCACCGAGCATCCGGACGGCGAGATCGAGATGACCGGAGCCGCCGTGATCGTCGCCGAGGGCGTGATCGATCCGGTGTGGCTCGAAGCACTGAAGGGGCAGGGGGCCTGATCGCCCGGGGCCGGTTCGAAGCGCTGCAGCGGGCGGGGACTTGATCGTTCCGGGCCGGTTCGAAACGCTTGAAGCGGAGAGCTTCGCTCGAATGGGTGATCCGTTTCACGCTGGGCGAGAGCCGGACTCCCCCACGTGGTGGGGTCGGTAGCATCAAGCACCGGCCCCGGAGGCGCGACCGCACCTTCCCACCGCCGGTCGACGTTGCCGGAGGTGCCCCATGAGCGCAGAGGCCACCAACCCAGGTGCTCCCATCCGCAGGCGGGGCCGTCCCCGGATCGATCTCCGCAGGCTCGGCCGGGTCGCCCTGCTCGGCCCGGTCTCCCGGGACCGGCTGCCGGACGCCATCGGCCACGTCGCCGAGGCGCACCGGGCTCACCACCCCGACGCCGACCTCTCCGTACTGCACCGGGCCTACGTCCTCGCGGAGAGCTCGCACCGCGGACAGATGCGCAAGAGCGGCGAGCCGTACATCACGCACCCCCTCGCGGTCACTCTCATCCTCGCCGAGCTCGGCGCCGAGACCACCACCCTGACCGCTTCACTCCTGCACGACACGGTCGAGGACACCGAGGTGACCCTCGACCAGGTGCGGGAGCAGTTCGGCGAGGAGGTCTGCTACCTCGTCGACGGCGTGACCAAGCTGGAGAAGGTCGACTACGGGGCAGCCGCCGAGCCGGAGACCTTCCGCAAGATGCTCGTCGCCACCGGCGACGACGTCCGGGTCATGTCGATCAAGCTCGCCGACCGGCTGCACAACATGCGCACGCTCGGCGTGATGCGCCCCGAGAAGCAGGCCAGGATTGCCAAGGTCACCCGGGACGTGCTGATCCCTCTCGCGGAACGGCTCGGTGTGCAGGCGCTCAAGACCGAGCTGGAGGACCTCGTATTCGCCATCCTCCATCCCGAGGAGTACGCGCACACACGCGCCGTGATCGCAGCGGCGACTGCGGCGTCGGACCCGCTCACCTCCATCGCGGACAGCGTCGCCTCGGTCCTCCGGGAAGCCGACATCACCGCTGAAGTGGCCGTCAGGCCACGCCATTTCGTGTCCGTGCACCGCGTCCGGATCAAACGCGGCGAACTGCGCGGCAGCGACTTCGGACGCCTGCTGGTGCTCGTCGCCGAGGACGCCGACTGCTACGCGGTCCTCGGCGAGCTCCACACCTGCTTCACCCCGGTGATCTCCGAGTTCAAGGACTTCATCGCCTCACCCAAGTTCAACCTGTACCAGTCGCTGCACACCGCGGTCGTCGGCCCGGAGGGCGAGGTCGCCGAGGTCCTCATCCGCACCCACCGCATGCACAAGGTCGCCGAGGCAGGCGTCATCGCGCTCGGCAATCCCTACGCCGCGGACGGCGTGGCACCGAGCGTCGAACCCGCCGACGGCGAACGGGCCGACCCGACCCGGCCCGGCTGGCTCTCCCGGCTCCTCCAGTGGCAGCAGTCCGCCCCCGACCCCGACACCTTCTGGACCACCCTGCGCGCCGACCTCGCCCAGGACCGCGAGATCACCGTCTTCCGCACCGACGGCGGCACGCTCGGCCTGCCCGCGGGCGCCACGTGCGTCGACGCCGCATACGCGCAGTACGGGGACGCCGCACACAGCTGCATCGGGGCCCGCGTGAACGGCCGGCTGGCCACGCTCAGTACCGTCCTCGGCGACGGCGACACGGTCCAGCCGCTCCTCGCCGAGGACGCCGCGTCCGGGCCCTCGCCCGACTGGCTCGACCACGCACGGACGCCCACTGCCCGCATCGCCATCACCGGCTGGCTCGATGCCCATCCCCAGGCCGCGGAACCCGCCGCCGGAAGTCCGGCGGACGACAGCCGGACCGGCCCGCAGCCGTCGGACCGGGCCGCCCGGCCGATGCGCTCCGGATCCGCCGGAACGGCCGGCCGGACCGTGAGCGCCGTGGTCGAACGGCCCGACACCACCGTGCGCCTCGCGGGCTGCTGCACCCCCGTTCCCCCCGACGAGGTCACCGGATTCACGGTGCGCGGCGGCGCCGTCACCGTGCACCGGCTGGAGTGTCCGGTCGTGGCCGGCATGGAGGCCGTCGGCCGGGTGCCGGTCGTCGTGAGCTGGGGCGACGCGGCCGAATGCCGGGTGACCCTGGTCGCCGAGTCCTTCGGCAGGCCCCGGCTCCTCGCCGACCTGACGGAGGCGATCGCCGGTGCGGACGCAGCGGTCATCTCCGCCACCGTCGAACCCCCCAGCGAACAGCGCGTACGCCACACCTACACCCTGCAACTCCCCGACGCAGCCGGACTTCCCGCGCTGATGCGCGCCATGCGTGACGTACCGGGGGTGTACGACGTGAGCCGTGCCCAGCACCCGGCCGCCGCCCTCTGACACCTCCGCGCACCTCCGCCACGACGGATCTCGTTCGGGTGGCGCGGTGCGCGCCGTCCCGGTACCGCAGGGGCGACGCTGGTAGCCGTAGTCCATGCCGTTCCTCTCCCGCCGTCTGCGGGCCGCCCTCCTGGCCACCGCGTCGGCCACCCTCGTCGCCGCCACCCTGCCCGCGCCGGTGCCCCTCGGTATCGGGGACCCCCTCTTCCCCCATCTCGGCAACCCCGGTTACGACGTACTCGCCTACGACATCGGCCTCAGCTACCGGGGCCGCAACAGCGAACCGCTCGACGCCGTCACCACCATCGACGCGCGGACGACCGAGCCGCTGGACCGCATCAACCTCGACTTCACCCGCGGCACCGTGCACTCCGTCCAAGTCAACGGCTTGGGCGTGGACTTCGCGACCCGGGGCGAGGACCTGATCATCGAACCACCGGGCAGTCTCCCGGAGGGCGTGCCGCTCCGCATCACCGTCCGCCACACCAGCGACCCCTCGGGCGAGCCGGACAGCGGGGGCTGGGTGCGGACCGCCGACGGGCTCGCCATGGCCAACCAGGCCGACGCCGGACACCGGGTCTTCCCCGGCAACGACCACCCCGCGGACAAGGCGTACTTCACCTTCCGCGTCACCGCCCCGCAGGAGCTCACCGTCGTGGCCAACGGTCAGCGGACCGGGCGGATCCGGCACGGCGACCGCACCACGTGGACCTACCGCACCGCCCATCCCATGGCCACGGAACTGGCCCAGGTCAGCATCGGCCGGTCCGCCGTCGTCGAGCGCACCGGCCCGCGCGGGCTGCCCGTGCGCGACGTCGTGCCCGCCGCCGACCGGGAGAAGCTGGAACGCTGGCTGAGGAAGACGCCCGGCCAGTTGGAATGGATGGAACAGCAGGTCGGCCGCTACCCGTTCGAGAACTACGGCGTGCTCGTCGCCGACACCGAGACCGGGTTCGAGCTGGAGACCCAGACCCTCTCCCTCTTCGAGCGCCGTCTGTTCACGGACGGCGCCTTCCCCGAGTGGTACGTCGACTCCGTCATGGTGCACGAGCTGGCCCACCAGTGGTTCGGCGACAGCGTCTCCCCGCGGACCTGGTCCGATCTCTGGCTCAACGAAGGGCACGCCAGCTGGTACGAGGCGCGCTACGCCGAGGTCCACGCCGGCAAATCGCTGGAGCGCCGGATGCGCGACGCCTACACCCGCTCGGACGGCTGGCGCGCCGAAGGCGGCCCGCCGGCCCGCCCCGCCGCGCCGGCACCCGGCGAGAAGATCAGCCTGTTCCGGCCGGTGGTGTACGACGGAAGCGCACTGGTTCTGTACGCGCTCCGCCAGGAGATCGGCGAGGGCGACTTCGACCGGCTGGAGAGACTCTGGGTGAGGAAGCACCGTGACTCCGACGCGGCGACGGCCGACTTCGCCGACCTGGCGTCCCGGGTCGCCGGGCGCGATCTGACCGCGTTCTTCGACGCCTGGCTGTACGAGGAGAGGACGCCGCCCATGCCGGGGCACCCGGACTGGGAGAGCACGACACCGGCGGGGGAGCGGTAAACCCGCGTGACGGGCAGGGTCCGCCGTGCCACTATCGACGAGTCGCCGCAGCAGCCGGACGGGAGAAACCCCCAGTGGGAATCATCCTGGGAGGTTACGCGTTGTGACTGATGTAACCCACTCCTATCGACGTAAGGATCCAATGACCTCCTCTTCTTCCCTTCCCCAGGACGCGCAGGACGCGCAGAGTGCCACGGAGAACGTCACCGAGAGCCTCACCGAAAGCCTTCGGGCCGACGCCCTGATGGAAGAGGACGTCGCCTGGAGCCACGAGATCGACGGAGCGCGGGACGGCGACCAGCTCGACCGCTCCGACCGCGCCGCGCTGCGGCGCGTGGCGGGACTCTCCACCGAGCTCGAGGACGTCACCGAGGTCGAGTACCGGCAGCTGCGCCTGGAGCGCGTGGTGCTGGTCGGTGTCTGGACCTCGGGCACGGTGCACGACGCGGAGATTTCCCTCGCGGAGCTGGCGGCACTCGCCGAGACGGCGGGAGCCCAGGTTCTCGACGCCGTCTTCCAGCGCCGCGACAAGCCCGACCCGGCCACCTACATCGGTTCCGGCAAGGCGCTCGAACTGCGCGACATCGTTCTCGAAACGGGGGCCGACACCGTCGTGTGCGACGGTGAGCTCAGCCCCGGCCAGCTGATCCACCTGGAAGACGTCGTCAAGGTCAAGGTGGTCGACAGGACCGCCCTGATCCTCGACATCTTCGCCCAGCACGCCAAGTCCCGTGAGGGCAAGGCGCAGGTGTCGCTGGCACAGATGCAGTACATGCTGCCGCGCCTGCGCGGCTGGGGCCAGTCCCTGTCCCGTCAGATGGGCGGCGGCGGTTCCAGCGGCGGTGGTGGCATGGCCACCCGTGGTCCCGGTGAGACCAAGATCGAGACGGACCGTCGACGGATCCGCGAGAAGATGGCGAAGATGCGCCGGGAGATCGCGGAGATGAAGACGGGCCGCGAGATCAAGCGGCAGGAGCGCAAGCGCAACAAGGTGCCTTCGGTCGCCATCGCGGGCTACACCAACGCGGGCAAGTCCTCGCTGCTCAACCGCCTGACCGGCGCGGGCGTGCTGGTGGAGAACGCACTGTTCGCCACCCTCGACCCGACCGTGCGCCGGGCCGAGACGCCGAGCGGCCGGATCTACACGCTCGCCGACACCGTCGGGTTCGTACGGCATCTGCCGCACCACCTGGTCGAGGCCTTCCGCTCCACCATGGAGGAGGTCGGCGAGTCCGATCTCATCCTGCACGTGGTGGACGGCTCGCACCCGGTGCCGGAGGAGCAGCTCGCCGCGGTGCGTGAGGTGATCCGCGAGGTAGGTGCGGTGACCGTGCCCGAGATCGTGGTGATCAACAAGGCGGACGCGGCCGACCCGCTGGTCCTCCAGCGGCTGCTGCGCAACGAGAAGCACGCGATCGCGGTGTCGGCACGGACCGGCGCAGGCATCGACGAGCTGCTCGCGCTCATCGACAGCGAATTGCCGAGGCCGTCGGTCGAGATCGAGGCGCTCGTGCCGTACACCCAGGGCGGGCTCGTCTCCCGGGTGCATGCCGAGGGCGAGGTGATCTCCGAGGAGCACACGTCGGAGGGCACGCTGCTCAAGGCGCGGGTGCACGAGGAGCTCGCTTCGGACCTCGCCGCGTTCGTACCCGCGGCGCACTGACCGCAGCACACACGGACGGAGGGCCCGCACCCCACGGGGTGCGGGCCCTCCGTCCGTTTTTCGGCGCGGGTGCTATCGGGCCTCGAACTTGTCGCTCATCATCGTGAAGATCTGCTGGGCGCCGTCGCCCAGGTGCGGTCCGGCCAACCAGCCGGCCGTCACCGGTCCGATGGAGGTGTTGGAGACCAGCGCCGGCTTGCCGTCGGCGCCCTCGCTGAACCAGCCGCCGCCGGACGAGCCGCCGGTCATCGTGCAGCCGATGCGGTACATCGTGGGAGTGGCGGGGCTGATGGAGAGCCGGCCGGGGCGGTCGACGCACTTGTGCATGATCAGACCGTCGTACGGCGGAGCGGCCGGGTAGCCCCAGGCACCCATCGCGCTGATCTGTGCCACCTGAGGGGCGTCGAAGTCGACCGGCAGCGCGTTGCCCACGGTCTCCTCGAGCGACTTGGTGCCGCGCTCGGGCGTCACGTGCAGGACCGCGTAGTCGTAGGGGGCGCCCTCTCCGCCGGTGGGGCCCCCGTCGGCCAGCCACTCGCCGGAGGTGCTGGCCCAGTCCGCCCAGTAGGCACCGTACGGGGCGATCTCCTGCGGCTGCGCGTTCTTCAGCGAAGCGGCGTCCTTGCCCTGGTCGTTGTAGGCGGGGACGAAGACGATGTTGCGGTACCAGCCGCCCTTCGCGCCGGCGTGCACACAGTGGCCTGCCGTCCACACCAGATTGGACCTGCCCGGGTTCTTCGGGTCCTTGACGACGGTCCCCGAGCAGACCATGGACCCCTCGGGGGAGTCGAAGAACACCTTGCCGACCGGGGCGGCGTAGTCGTGGTACGGCGTCTTCTCGCGCTCGGCCGTGACCGGCTCCGGCTCCGGGTCGCTGACGCCCTGGTCGCCGGACAGGTCCCCGGCCGACATCGTCTTGGCCGGGTCCTTCGCCGCCTTCATCCGGTCGGGCTTCCACAGCCCCTCGATGACCGGGTTGACGAAGTCCTTGGCCTCATGCAGCCACTTGTCCCTGTCCCAGTCCTTCCACTCGCCGTCCTTCCACTTGTCCAGGTCGACACCGTGCTTCTTCAGGGTGTCGGCCAGATCGGCGGACATGCCGCCGGAGGTGGTGCCACCGGCGGACGCGGTGGCCGCGGGCTTGTCGGCCGCGGGGTCCTCGCTCGGACCGCAGGCCGTCGCCGTCAGCGCGAGCGCGGCCACGAGGCCGGTCGCGGCGAGCAGCGGACGTATGGATCGCATGGAAAGATTCCCCCTGAAAAGCCTAAAATGGCATGAGCGTGTCATGTTGAATGCCGGGCCGGCCGATCGCCGGTGACGTGCGGGGACCACTCCAGGGCGGCCCCGACGGCGCCATTTGCCGGCCGGCCGTGAGCGCCGCGCTGCTTGCTCAGGGGCCTTCGGCGGAAGGTGTCCCGCCGAAGGCCCCTGAAATGCCGTCATCCGCACCCCGGCGGACGACGATCCGTCCCTACTGTCCCGCGTACTTCCTGCTGACCGAGTCGTAGACGCCCTTGGCTTCCTTGCCGAGCCGGGGCCCGGCCAGCCAGCCGGCCGTCACCGGTCCGATCGAGGTGTTGGAGACCAGCGCGGGCTTGCCGTCCTGCCCGGCCGCGACCCAGCCGCCACCGGAGGAACCACCGGTCATCGTGCAGCCGATGCGGTACATCGTCGGGTCGTCCTTGGTCAGCGACAGCCGGCCCGGCTTGTCCTTGCACTGGAAGAGCTTCTGGCCGTCGTACGGCGGAGCGGCCGGGAAACCGGTGGCCGTCATGTCGGCGATCCTGGGCACCGCCGGGGCGTTGAAGTCGACCGGCAGCGCGGAACCGACCGTCTCCTCCAGGGACTTCCCGGTCGAACCCTTCTCCGGCGTCACGTGCAGCACGGCGAAGTCGTACGGGGCACCCAGGCCGCCGGCCGAAGCGCCCTGGTCGATCCACTGCTCGGAGGTCTGCGCCCACGAACCCCACCACACGCCGTACGGGGCGACCTTCTCCTTGGGCGGGTTGTTGCGCAGTTCATCGGTCGACAGCCCGCTGTCGTTGTACGACGGCACGAAGGCGATGTTGCGGTACCAGCCGCCCTTCTTGCCCGCGTGCACGCAGTGGCCCGCGGTCCACACCATGTTCGACTTTCCCGGGTGGGCCGGGTCCTTCACCACGGTCGCCGAGCAGACCATCGAACCTTCGGGGCCGTCGAAGAACAGCTTCCCCGACTCGGCCGCGTTGTCGTGGTACGGCGTCTGTACGCCAACGGCCCGGACCGGGACGGGCGTCGGGTCGGTCACGCCCTCGTCGCCGGAGATGTCGTTCTCGACCGGCTGCTCCGGCGCCTTGTCGGCGTCCCGCATCCGGTCCGGGTCCCAGAGGTCCTCGATGACGGGGTTGATGTAGTCCTTGGCCTCACGCAGCCACTTGTCCTTGTCCCAGTTCTTCCACTCGCCGTTCCTCCACTGGCCGAGGTCGATCCCGTGTTCCTTGAGCCGGTTCTTCAGATCATCCGGAATGGTGATCTTGTTGTCCGACGTCTGGCCCGCGGAACTGCCGCTCGGCTCGGCGCTCGCGTCGTCCTCGCCCGGCCCGCAGGCCGTCGCGGTGAGGGCGAGGACGGCGGCGACCGCCGCCGTGGCGAACACGGTGGAAGGGGCGCGGCGAGCGCTTCCCCCACGGCGTTCGGTGAATCCTGGTCGAATGAGTCGCATCTCGTGATCCCCCTGGGACTTCGTAACCCAACGCTTCTGTACTGCACTTCTGCACTGCTCGACGCCACACGGGCCGGCTCCGGCGGACGGCGGTCCTGGTGCCTTTCCGGGCAGGCCACGGCTGCCGGGAGCCTGCCCCGGCGCCACGGCACGGTCCCCCACTATGCCGGTGCGGCTCTCGACTGCGTGCGGCAGGGCCCTGGTTCGGGCCCGCAAGGATCTTCGGATTTACCCGTGATCCGCCGCGCCCGGCGTCGTTGGTACGTACGGGGGACACGGAGACAGCGTTCACCCCCGCAGTCCGTCCTTGCGGAATCGTGCTGACGTGCAACGCAACTGTTACAGCGGGAGGATCAACAGCCGTGGCCGTGACCGAACCAGCTCCGGCACCACCCTTCGCGCCCCACGAAGGCATCCTGCGCCGCCAGTCGCTGCGAGAATCGGCCGCGCGCACCTACGCGCGTTCGCTGCCGATCGTGCCGGTACGGGCACGGGGACTGACCATCGAGGGAGCGGACGGGCGACGCTATCTCGACTGTCTGTCCGGAGCCGGGACCCTCGCTCTCGGGCACAACCACCCGGTCGTCCTGGAGGCGATCAAGAAGGTCATCGACTCCGGTGCGCCTCTGCACGTGCTCGACCTGGCCACACCGGTCAAGGACGCCTTCACCACGGAGCTGTTCGCGACACTGCCGCGGGAGTTCGCGGACAACGCCCGGATCCAGTTCTGCGGGCCGGCCGGCACCGACGCGGTCGAGGCGGCATTCACCCTGGTCCGTGCCGCCACCGGCCGCAGCGGCCTGCTCGCCTTCACCGGGGCGTACCACGGCATGACAGCGGGGGCGCTTGCCGCGTCCGGTGGCGCCGAGGACGTACGGGTGACCCGTCTTCCGTTCCCGCAGGACTACCGCTGCCCCTTCGGCACCGGTGGCGAACGGGGTGCGGAGCTTGCCGCGCGCTGGACCGAGAGCGTGCTGGACGACCCCAAGAGCGGAACCCCCGCACCGGCCGGCATGATCCTCGAACCCGTCCAGGGCGAAGGCGGGGTCAACCCCGCCCCTGACGGCTGGATGCGCCGGATGCGGGAGATCACCACGACCCGGTCCATCCCCCTGATCGCCGACGAGGTCCAGACCGGCGTCGGCCGGACCGGTGCGTTCTGGGCCGTCGAGCACAGCGGCATCGTGCCCGACGTGATGGTGCTGTCCAAGGCCATCGGAGGCTCGCTCCCGCTCGCAGTGATCGTCTACCGCTCCGAACTCGACACCTGGCAGCCAGGTGCGCACGCGGGCACCTTCCGCGGCAATCAGCTCGCCATGGCCGCCGGCACCGCCACCCTGGCTCACGTGCGGGAGAACCGGCTCGCCGAGCGGGCCGCCGGGCTCGGTGCCAGGATGCTGGAGAGCCTTCGGTCACTGACCTCCCGGCACCCCTGCATCGGCGACGTCCGCGGGCGGGGCCTGATGATCGGCGTGGAACTCGTCGACCCCGAGGCCGCCCCGGTGGGTGCGGGCGGCGAAGCGCCTCCGGACCCCGTCCTCGCCACGGCGGTCCAGCAGGAGTGCCTGCGCCGCGGGCTCATCGTCGAACTCGGCGGCCGTCACTCCACGGTCGTACGCCTGCTTCCACCCCTCACGCTCACCGACGAACAGGCGGCAGCGGTCGTGGACCGTCTCGCCGATGCCCTGGCAGCCGCCGAACGCTCCCCGCACCGACGGACCGCGACCGGGTCGATCCGCTGACCCCGGAAACCATCACAGGAAAGACCGCCGTGAACCCCACCCCCGCGCCCGAGGCCGACGGCCCTCCCTCCATCCATGACCGGGGAGAGGCCGGGACCTCCGGTCACCTCGCCGTCGAGGCGTCGACCGTGCCGCGCCAGAAGGAGGTGCCGCACGGTCAGTGGCACGCCAACCGAACGGCTACGGCCTGCCCCGCACCGGACCTCGACCCGCTGGACCACCCCGATCCGCTCCGCGCCGCCGACGCGGCAGGCATCGAGAACCTGCTGCGCTGCTGGGTCCGTGAATGCGGCCTGCCCCGCCCGGAGGGCGAGACCCTGCGCATCCCGCTCCCCGCGAGCGGCACCGCCCTGCTCGTCCCCGTCCGCCACTGGTCCGCCACCGGCTGGCACCGCTTCGGACCGCCCCTCCTGGAACAGGCCCCCCAGGGCTCACCCGCCGCCGACGCCGTCACCGTCGCCGCCCTCCTGGGCCGGGAGGGCGGCGACAACGAGGGCGCCGACATGGTCGCCAGGGTGGCCGACTCGGTACGGCGGACCGCCGGATTCATCGACGTACAACGGCGCCGGCCCGCCCCGCGCCCCGAAGCGGACCTCTTCCTCACGGCCGAGCAGTCCCTGCTCCTCGGCCACCCGCTCCACCCCTCGCCCAAGAGCCGCGAAGGCCTCTCCGACTCCGAGTCCCGCCTCTACTCACCCGAATCGCACGGCTCCTTCCCGCTCCACTGGATGGCCGTCGACCGGTCCGTGCTGGCCACCGACTCCGCCTGGACCGACCACGGCCGGCCGGTCCCGGCCGCGGAACTCGTGGCCCGCCACGCCGAGGGCCTGCGGGTCCCCGCGCACACGACGCCGATCCCGCTCCACCCCTGGCAGGCCCGCGACTTGGCGATGCGGCCCGAAGTCGCCGCCCTGGCCGACTCCGGCCTGCTCCACGACCTCGGCCCGTACGGCGAGCGCTGGCACCCCACCTCCTCGGTGCGCACCGTGCAACGGCCCGGCGCCGACCTCATGCTGAAGCTCTCCCTCGGCGTACGCATCACCAACTCCCGCCGGGAGAACCTCCGCAAGGAACTCCACCGGGGTGTGGAGGTCCACAGGCTGCTGCGCAGCGGACTCGCCCGGCAGTGGCACGCGGTCCACCCCGGATTCGACATCGTCCGCGACCCCGCCTGGCTCGCGGTCGACACCCCCGAGGGCGAACACATCCCGGGCCTCGACGTGATGCTCCGCCACAACCCCTTCGCCCCGTACGACGACGCGGTCTGCATCGCCGGGCTCACCGCACCGCGCCCCTGGCCGGACGGGCCGGGCATGCGCTCCCGCCTCGCCGACCTCGTCCACCGCCTCGGCGCCGCCACCGGACGGACCACGACCGCTGTCGCCGCCGAGTGGTTCCTGCGCTACCTGGACCACGTGGTGCGGCCGGTTCTCTGGCTCGACGGCCACGCGGGGGTCGCTCTCGAAGCCCACCAGCAGAACACCCTGGTCCTGCTCGACGCCGAGGGCTGGCCGGTCGGCGGTCGCTACCGCGACAATCAGGGTTACTACTTCCGCGAGTCCCACCGCGCCGCGCTCGACCGCAGGCTCCCCGGCATCGGATCGGTCAGTGACACCTTCGTCTCCGACGCCGTGACGGATGAACGCTTCGCGTACTACCTCGGCATCAACAACGTGTTCGGACTGATCGGGGCGTTCGGCGCCCAGCAGCTCGCCGACGAACAGATGCTCCTCGCCGCCTTCCGCCGGTTCCTGGGATCGGCCACCGCGCTGGGATCCCCCCTCGCCGCGCAGCTGCTGGAAGCCCCCCGCCTGCGCTGCAAGGCCAACATGCTCACGCGTCTGCGCGGGCTCGACGAACTCGTCGGACCGGTGGACACCCAGTCCGTCTACGTCACCATCACCAACCCCCTGTGCGGCTGAGGAAAGCACCCCCCAGCCGGACACCGACCGTCGAGAGAGGAGTGCGTCACGGTGCCTCCCGCTGATGCGCCCACCGACCCCGGGCCCGCTCCCCAGGCCGGCGCGGGCGCCGAGGACACGCTGGACCTGCGGCTCACCGCCGAACTCCTCGCCCTGCTGGGTGAGGACACCTCCGTGTACGGAGACGGCCCGGAGGGCTCCGGACTGCTCGACCGGCCGGAGCAGTGGAAACCGGTCACCACACCGGCCGGCGTGCTCCAGCTCGTCCCCGTGCGACTGGAGCGCGACCTCTCGGTGATCAGCCGCTGGATGAACGACCCCGCCGTCGCGGCCTTCTGGGAACTCGCCGGGTCGGAGACCGTCACCGCGAGGCACCTGACGCCCCAACTGGGCGGCGACGGACGCAGCGTCCCCTGTCTTGGGGTGCTCTCGGGTGTCCCGATGAGCTACTGGGAGATCTACCGGGCCGACCTCGACCCCCTGGCCCGGCACTGCCGGGTCCGGCCGCACGACACCGGGGTCCACCTCCTCATCGGCGAGGTGGATCAGCGGGGCCACGGGATCGGGAGCACCCTGCTGCGTGCCGTCTCCGACCTCGTCCTCGACAACCGCCCCCGGTGCACACGGGTCGTCGCCGAGCCGGACGTCCGCAACACCCCGTCCGTCTCCGCCTTCCTGAGTGCCGGATTCCGCTACTCCGCAGAGGTCGAACTCCCGGAGAAGCGGGCCGCCCTGATGGTCCGCGACCGAGCCCACCGTGCCCGGCTGTGAACGATCCGCTGCCCCGCCCACACCGCTCGAACCCCGTCGGTTCCCACCCGAGGAGTCCCCGTGCCGAAATATCCCGCGAGCCGTGATGCAGCCCGGTCGCCCCTGCTGCTGAGCACCCCGGAGCTGAACCGCGCGGTCTGGGACCGGGCCGCCGCCCGGCTGCTCGCCAAGATGCTCGGCGAATTCTCCTACGAGGAAGTGGTCCGGCCCGTCCCACGATCCGCCGGGGGCGATACGTACACCCTCGTGCTCGACGACGGCGGCAGCCTCAGCTTCACCGCCCGGCGGGGGGTCTACGGCAGCTGGCGCGTCGACCCCGACTCGATCCGTGAGGCGAGCAGTGAGGCGACGGAGGCCGACGCGTCCGGCACTTCGGTGGCGGAGGGCGGTGCGAACGAGGGGGGCGGCGCCGGGGCAGGGGCCGGGACACCGGTCCGGGGCCAGGTCGCGGGCAGTGTCCCGTTCCGCGATCCGTTGATGTTCCTCGCCCGCGCACGCCGTCTCCTCGACCTGGACGGCGCGACCCTCGGCCATCTCGTCCGCGAGCTCACCACCACGCTCACCGCCGACGCCCGCCTCGACCACGGAGCACTCGGCGCCGCCGCGCTGGCCGACCTCGACTACGCCGAGCTCGAAGGCCACCAGACGGGCCACCCCTGGATCGTCGCCAACAAGGGGCGACTCGGCTTCTCCGCCACCGACGCGGCCCGCTTCACCCCTGAGGCCCGCACACCGGTGACCCTGCCGTGGATCGCCGTCGCCACGCGGATCGCCGCCTACCGGGGCGTCGGCGAGCTCGCCGACCCCGGCCGGCTCTACGCGCAGGAACTGGACCCCGCGGTCCTGGAATCCTTCTCCGCCGTCCTGCGCGAGCGCGGTCTCGACCCCGACGGCTACTACTGCCTGCCCGTTCACCCCTGGCAGTGGGACGAGTGGATCGTGCCCCTGTTCGCCCCGGCCATCGCCGCAGGCGACATCGTCCCCCTGCACGCCGACCCGGACCTGCGGCTGCCGCAGCAGTCCATCCGGACCTTCGCCAACCTGGCACGGCCCGACCGGCACACGCTCAAGCTGCCCCTGTCCATCCTCAACACGCTGGTCTGGCGGGGCCTGCCGACCGAACGCACCCTCGCCGCCCCCGCCGTCACGAGCTGGGTGCAGGGGATGCGCGACAACGACCCGTTCCTGCGCGACACCTGCGGCGTCATCCTCCTCGGCGAGGTCGCCTCCGTCACGGTCGAGCATCCGCTCTACGACCACCTCCCCGAGACTCCGTACCAGTTCAAGGAGATCCTCGGAGCGATCTGGCGCGAGCCCCTCCTGCCCCGCCTCGCGCCCGGCGAGCGGGCCCGCACGCTCGCCTCGCTGCTGCACACCGATCCCCAGGGCCGCGCCTTCACCGCCGAGCTGGTAGCCCGCTCCGGTCTCACGCCGACCGTCTGGCTCACCCGGCTCTTCGGCGCGCTGCTCCCGCCGCTGCTGCACTTCCTGTACCGCTACGGCACCGTCTTCTCCCCGCACGGCGAGAACGCCATCGTGGTCTTCGACGAGCACGACGTCCCGGTGCGCCTGGCGATCAAGGACTTCGTCGACGACGTCAACGTGAGCGCACAGCCGCTGCCCGAGCACGACGCGATGCCGCCGGACGTGCGCCGCGTCCTGCTCACCGAGGAGCCCGCCTTCCTCACCCAGTTCATCCACTCCGGTCTCTTCACCGGAGTCTTCCGCTTCCTGTCCCCGCTCTGCGAGGAGCAGCTCGGCGTCCCCGAGAGCGTGTTCTGGTCACTCGTCCGGGCGGAGATCCTTCGCCACCACGCCCGCTTTCCCGAGCTGAAGGAAAGGTTCGAGCTGTTCGACATGCTGACGCCCCGCATCGAACGCCTCTGTCTGAACCGCAACCGCCTGCACCTGGACGGCTACCGCGACCGGCCCGAGCGCCCGCACGCGGCGGTCCACGGCACGGTGCCCAACCCGCTCCACCTCTCCGCGTGCATCGGGTCGTGAGCGCTGTTGTCAGTGGCGCCCCGTAGGCTGGCCGGGCTATGACGAAGCCATCCCTCCCCGAGCTCCTGCACGCCGCCGTGACCGCCGTCGGCGGTACGGAGCGACCCGGCCAGGCCGCCATGGCCGGTGCCGTCGCCGACGCCGTGGACGACCAATCCCATCTGCTCGTCCAGGCCGGCACCGGGACGGGCAAGTCGCTCGGCTACCTGGTGCCCGCCCTGGCACACGGCGAGCGCGTCGTGGTGGCCACGGCCACCCTGGCCCTCCAGCGCCAGCTCGTGGAGCGCGATCTTCCGCGTACGGTCGACGCCCTGCATCCGCTGCTGCGGCGCCGCCCGCAGTTCGCCATGCTCAAGGGCAGGTCGAACTACCTCTGTCTGCACCGCCTCCACGAGGGCGTCCCGCAGGAGGAGGAAGAAGGGCTCTTCGACCAGTTCGAGGCGGCGGCCCCGTCGAGCAAGCTCGGCCAGGACCTGCTGCGCATGCGGGACTGGGCGGACGAGACGGAGACGGGCGACCGGGACGACCTCACTCCCGGAGTCTCGGACCGGGCCTGGGCACAGATCTCCGTCTCCTCCCGCGAGTGTCTGGGCGCCACCAAGTGCGCGTACGGGGCCGAGTGCTTCGCCGAGCAGGCCCGGGAGCGGGCCAAGCTCGCCGATGTGGTGGTGACGAACCACGCGCTCCTCGCCATCGACGCCATCGAGGGCGCCCCGGTGCTCCCGCAGCACGAGGTGCTGATCGTCGACGAGGCCCACGAGCTGGTCTCCAGGGTGACCGGAGTGGCCACCGGCGAGCTCACCCCCGGCCAGGTGAACCGCGCGGTGCGCCGCGCGGCGAAGCTCGTCAACGAAAAGGCCGCCGACGCCCTTCAGACGGCATCGGAGGGCTTCGAGCGGGTGATGGAGCTGGCGTTGCCCGGCCGCCTGGAGGAAGTGCCGGAAGACCTCGGATACGCGCTGATGGCGTTGCGCGACGCGGCTCGTACGGTGATCACCGCGCTCGGCTCCACCCGCGACAAGTCCGTCGCGGACGAGGACGCGGTCCGCAAGCAGGCGCTGGCCTCGGTGGAGTCGATCCACGGTGTGGCCGAGCGCATCACGCAGGGTTCCGAGTACGACGTCGTCTGGTTCGAGCGGCACGACCGCTTCGGAGCCTCCGTGCGGGTCGCCCCGCTCTCGGTCTCCGGGCTGCTGCGCGAGAAGCTCTTCGCCGACCGCTCCGTGGTCCTCACCTCGGCCACCCTCAAGCTCGGCGGGGACTTCAACGGGGTGGGCGCGTCCCTCGGGCTCTCCCCGGAGGGCACCGCGGGCGATGACGTCCCGCAATGGAAGGGCCTCGACGTCGGCTCGCCCTTCGACTACCCGAAGCAGGGGATCCTGTACGTCGCCCGGCATCTGGCGACCCCCGGCCGGGAAGGGTCCCGCACCGACATGCTGGACGAGCTCGCCGAGCTGGTGGAAGCCGCGGGCGGGCGCACACTCGGACTGTTCTCCTCCATGCGGGCGGCCCAGGCCGCCGCCGAGGAACTGCGGGGCCGGCTGGAGAAGCCGATCCTGCTCCAGGGCGAGGAGACGCTGGGGGAGCTGATCAAGAACTTCGCGGCCGACCCCGAGACCTGTCTCTTCGGCACGCTCTCGCTCTGGCAGGGCGTCGACGTCCCCGGCGCGAGCTGTCAGCTGGTGGTCATGGACCGGATTCCGTTCCCGCGCCCCGACGATCCGTTGATGAGCGCCCGCCAGAAGGCGGTC
Source organism: Streptomyces sp. NPDC005761 (assembly GCF_040630635.1). Lineage (NCBI taxonomy): Bacteria > Bacillati > Actinomycetota > Actinomycetes > Kitasatosporales > Streptomycetaceae > Streptomyces > Streptomyces sp. NPDC005761. Next base: position 28,810 of record NZ_JBEXXX010000024.1, read on the forward strand.
GAGGAGGCAGGGGGCAACGGCTTCATGGCCGTGGCCGCCACGCACGCGGCGTTGCTGATGGCCCAGGGCGCCGGGCGTCTGGTCCGGGCCACCGGGGACAAGGGCGTCGTCGCCGTACTCGATCCTCGGCTGGCCAATGCCAGGTACGGCAGCTATCTGCGCGCCTCGCTCCCCGACTTCTGGTACACGACCGACCCGAACCAGGCTCGCCGCTCGCTCGCCGCGATCGACGCGTCGGCCAAGGCCGACGGGCGGTAGGCCCGCGCCGGCCGTGGAGACACGGCAGGGCCCCCGGATCCGAGCAGCGGATCCGGGGGCCCTGTGGGACACGGAGGGCTTCACACCCGCCGCAGCACCGCCACGACCTTGCCGAGGATGGTCGCCTCGTCGCCGGGGATCGGCTGGTACGCGGAGTTGTGCGGGAGCAGCCACACATGGCCGTCCTCGCGCTTGAAGCGTTTGACCGTGGCCTCGCCGTCCAGCATGGCGGCCACGATGTCCCCGTTCTCGGCCACGGGCTGGCGCCGCACGGTGACCCAGTCCCCGTCACAGATCGCCGCTTCGATCATCGAGTCACCGACGACCTTCAGCACGAAGAGTTCGCCGTCCCCGACCAGCTGGCGGGGGAGGGGGAACACGTCCTCGACCGACTCCTCGGCGAGGATCGGCCCACCGGCCGCGATCCGGCCGACCAGCGGCACGTACGACGCCGCGGGCTTCCCGGTGGTGTCCGTGGGCTGCGTGCTGGGCTGGTCCGAGCCACGGACCTCGTACGCCCGCGGGCGGTGGGGGTCGCGGCGGAGGAAGCCCTTGCGCTCCAGGGCCATCAGTTGGTGTGCGACGGAGGACGTGCTGGAAAGGCCCACCGCCTGACCGATCTCCCGCATCGACGGGGGGTAACCCCGTCGTTGCACGGAGTCCCGGATGACCTCGATCACTCGCCGCTGCCGGTCCGTGAGCCCCGAGCTGTCCGCCCGGATTCCAGGAGGTCGTCCGGGCAGCGAGCGCGCTGGGCGCGCGGGCTCCGGCCCCTCCGTGTTCGTGACTGAGTCATTCATGGCATGCACCGGCTCGAGTCGGCTCTGGGAGCGGTCCTGGGCAGTGATGATGGCACTGTCTGCGGTGGTGGTCACGTCGGCCCCTCTCGAATGGTCTCCCTAGCTGGACAACGGTAGTAGCTTTCGAAAGGTTGCGCCAAACACACGTTCGAGTGAAAAACGAATAAAAGTCTGTCGAGTGTTCAGTGCCGGGTGTATGAGCGAGGCCGGGAGGGGTGTTCCGCCGTCGGGCCCCGCCCCCGGCCCACGCGCGCGGACCGACCCGCAATTCGGACCATTACGCTACCGTCCGAGCCCGCGGCGCCGGTGAGCGGGGTGGCCGACCGGGCTGCCGGCGGCGCCCGCGGCGGCGGCAGCCCGGCTGTTCGGGGGCGGCGGGGTGGCCGACCCGAACTGGGTCGCGCCGCCCGCTTCCCGTACCCTCGTGGTCGGTCGTACGCTGCCTTCCGGCCACCCGGGGCGCGCGACACGCGCCAGGGCCAAATGCGCGACCAAACCCAAGATCTAGTGGTTGGATTGCTACAGCCACCCAGAAGTTGTGGTCCCCGTCCGTCGGGGCTGTGGTCATCGCCTATGCTTGAGACCGCTTCGAAGGCCCGTCAGCGGGCCTGAAGAGGCTATTCAGTCGTGCTGTGAAGGAGGGTTGGGAGCCATGCACTGCCCCTTCTGCAGGCACCCCGACAGCCGGGTCGTCGACAGTCGCACCACCGACGACGGGACCTCGATCCGCCGGCGTCGCCAGTGCCCCGACTGCTCCCGCCGTTTCACGACGGTGGAGACCTGCTCGCTCATGGTGGTCAAGCGCAGCGGCGTCACCGAGCCCTTCAGCCGTACCAAGGTCATCTCCGGCGTGCGCAAGGCGTGCCAGGGGCGGCCGGTCACCGAGGACGCCCTCGCCAAGCTCGGCCAGCGTGTCGAAGAGGCGGTGCGCGCCACCGGCAGTGCCGAGCTGACCACTCACGACGTGGGTCTGGCCATCCTCGGCCCCCTGCAGGAACTCGACCTCGTCGCGTACCTGCGGTTCGCGTCCGTCTACCGGGCGTTCGACAGCCTCGAGGACTTCGAGGCCGCCATCGTGGAACTCCGCGAGCGGCGGCCTCCCGTACAAGGACGCGGGACCGGCGAGACCAGCGAGGTCCCCGTTCCCGCCGTCGCCGCCGACTGAGCGGCACCGTCGGCCCCGCTGATCGGAGGATCGGCTGCGGGCCGGCACCTGGACCTGCTCCGGGCGACGCATGACGTACGCGGCGTCCGAAGCATCAGACACACACTGTGCCCGGGGAAGTTCTCGGCACTTCAGGGCGTTTTTGCCCACATATGGGAGGCGGCATGACAGAGACGGCGAGCGGCCCGGCACGAGGTTCCCGCACCAAGGGGACCAAGTCGACTGCGACCAAGCAGGGCCTGCGTATCGAGCGCATCCACACCACCCCCGGCGTGCATCCGTACGACGAGGTGGCGTGGGAGCGCCGTGACGTCGTCATGACCAACTGGCGCGACGGCTCGATCAACTTCGAGCAGCGTGGCGTCGAGTTCCCCGACTTCTGGTCGGTGAACGCGGTCAACATCGTCACCAGCAAGTACTTCCGCGGGGCTGTCGGCACCCCCCAGCGCGAGACCGGTCTGCGGCAGCTGATCGACCGGATCGTGAAGACGTACCGGAAGGCCGGCGAGGACTACAGCTACTTCGCCTCTCCCGCGGATGCCGAGATCTTCGAGCACGAGCTGGCGTACGCCCTCCTGCACCAGATCTTCAGCTTCAACTCGCCGGTCTGGTTCAACGTCGGCACGCCCCAGCCGCAGCAGGTCTCCGCCTGCTTCATCCTGGCCGTCGACGACTCCATGGAGTCGATCCTCGACTGGTACAAGGAAGAGGGGATGATCTTCAAGGGCGGCTCCGGTGCCGGCCTGAACCTCTCCCGTATCCGCTCCTCCAAGGAGCTCCTCTCCTCCGGCGGCAACGCCTCCGGGCCCGTCTCCTTCATGCGCGGCGCCGACGCGTCCGCCGGAACGATCAAGTCCGGCGGTGCCACCCGTCGCGCGGCCAAGATGGTCATCCTCGATGTCGACCACCCCGACATCGAGAACTTCATCGAGACCAAGGTGAAGGAGGAGGAGAAGATCCGCGCCCTGCGTGACGCGGGCTTCGACATGGACCTGGGCGGCGACGACATCACGTCGGTCCAGTACCAGAACGCCAACAACTCGGTCCGGGTCAACGACGAGTTCATGAAGGCCGTCGAGTCCGGCGGCAAGTTCGGGCTGCGCGCCCGCATGACCGGCGAGGTCATCGAGGAGGTCGAGGCCAAGTCCCTCTTCCGCAAGATGGCCGAGGCGGCCTGGGCCTGTGCCGACCCCGGCATCCAGTACGACGACACGATCAACCAGTGGCACACCTGCCCCGAGTCCGGCCGCATCAACGGCTCGAACCCGTGCAGCGAGTACATGCACCTGGACAACACGTCGTGCAACCTCGCCTCGCTGAACCTCATGAAGTTCCTCAAGGACGACGGCAAGGGCAAGCAGTCCTTCGAGTCCGAGCGCTTCGCCAAGGTCGTCGAGCTGGTCATCACCGCGATGGACATCTCCATCTGCTTCGCCGACTTCCCGACCGAGAAGATCGGCGAGAACACCCGCGCCTTCCGCCAGCTGGGCATCGGTTACGCCAACCTCGGCGCCCTGCTGATGGCGACCGGCCACGCGTACGACAGCGACGGCGGCCGTGCGCTCGCCGGAGCCATCACCTCGCTGATGACCGGTACCTCGTACAAGCGTTCCGCCGAGCTGGCGGCTGTCGTCGGCCCGTACGACGGCTACGCCCGCAACGCCGAGCCGCACCAGCGCGTCATGAAGCAGCACGCCGACGCCAACGCCGTGGCCGTGCACGCCGACGACCTGGACAACCCGATCTGGGCCGCCGCGACGGAGGCCTGGCAGGACGTCATCCGTCTCGGCGCGAAGAACGGTTTCCGTAACGCACAGGCGTCGGTCATCGCCCCCACCGGCACCATCGGTCTCGCGATGTCCTGCGACACCACCGGTCTTGAGCCCGACCTCGCCCTGGTCAAGTTCAAGAAGCTGGTCGGCGGCGGCTCGATGCAGATCGTCAACGGCACCGTCCCGCAGGCCCTGCGCCGCCTGGGCTACCAGGAGGAGCAGATCGAGGCGGTCGTCGCCCACATCGCCGAGAACGGCAATGTCATCGACGCCCCGGGCCTGAAGACCGAGCACTACGAGGTCTTCGACTGCGCGATGGGCGAGCGTTCAATCTCCGCGATGGGTCACGTGCGCATGATGGCGGCCATCCAGCCGTGGATCTCCGGCGCGCTCTCCAAGACGGTGAACCTGCCGGAGACGGCCACCGTCGAGGACGTCGAAGAGGTCTACTTCGAGGCGTGGAAGATGGGCGTCAAGGCGCTCGCGATCTACCGCGACAACTGCAAGGTCGGCCAGCCCCTCTCCGCGAAGACCAAGGAGAAGGAGAAGGAGGCCGTCACGGCCAAGGCCGAGGACACCATCCGTACCGCGGTCGAGAAGGTCGTCGAGTACCGCCCGGTCCGCAAGCGTCTGCCCAAGGGACGTCCCGGAATCACCACTTCCTTCACGGTGGGTGGCGCCGAGGGTTACATGACCGCCAACTCCTACCCGGACGACGGTCTCGGCGAGGTCTTCCTGAAGATGTCCAAGCAGGGCTCGACCCTCGCGGGCATGATGGACGCCTTCTCCATCGCCGTCTCGGTCGGGCTGCAGTACGGCGTCCCGCTGGAGACGTACGTCTCCAAGTTCACCAACATGCGCTTCGAGCCGGCCGGTATGACGGACGACCCGGACGTGCGGATGGCGCAGTCGATCGTCGACTACATCTTCCGCCGCCTGGCACTGGACTTCCTGCCGTTCGAGACCCGCTCGGCCCTCGGTATCCACTCCGCCGAAGAGCGTCAGCGCCACCTGGACACCGGCTCCTACGAGCCGTCGTTCGAGGAGGAGCAGCTGGAGGCCGAGAGCCTGGCCCAGTCCGCCCCGGTGCGGACGGAGCCGCTGAAGGCGGTCGCTCCCGTCCAGGAGACGGAGAAGGCCGAGCCGAAGACGGCGCACACCTCGGCGGAGCTCGTCGAGATGCAGCTCGGCATCAGCGCCGACGCCCCGCTCTGCTTCTCCTGCGGTACGAAGATGCAGCGCGCAGGTTCCTGCTACATCTGCGAGGGCTGCGGCTCGACCAGCGGTTGCAGCTGACCGAAGCGGGTGCCCCGAGAGGGGCGACCGCCCTGCTGAAGGGGGGCGGGCAGGACTCCGATCGCGGAGTTCCTGCCCGCCCCCTTCCGCTGCGCTGTGTCACGCCCCGAACGAACGGCTCCCCATCGCCGCGGCGAACGAGTCGGCGTCCCCGTCGAACCCCCGCACCGTGTCGTGGAACTCCCAGACCCCGGAGGAGTCCCGCACGAACTCGGCGACGACCGCCGCCGTCGCCGTGGGGACCGTCGAGAAGTCGTCCTCGGCGAGGCTGGTGTACCCCTCGCGGATCTGTACGCCGGTGTTCCCTATCGCCCCGAACGTCTTGTGGCCGTCGCGCTGCTGAATGGCGATGCCGACGACGACCCGGGCGTAGGCGTCCGAGAGCCGGTCCAGCTCCAGCGTCATGACCTCGTCGTACCCGAGGCCCTGCCCGGTCCTGCTGTCGCGGTTGAGCGTGATGGTGCCGTCGGGCGCGCGGCTGTCGAAGTGCACGAGATACGCGGGGTCGCCGTACGGCTCGTCGGCCGGATAGGTCGCCGCGATGATGTCGAGGTCGTTGGCCGGTTCACCGTGCGGACTGGGATCCCACTTGACCCTGACCTCGACCTTCTCGATGTCCTTGTTGGGAGTGCTCATCGGACTTCGCTCCTTCACGCGGGGCCGTCGCTCCGGTTCTATCACCCGATCATGTCCGTAACGGCCCGTGGAACCAACCGTCTTGAGGGTGGTGGGCGCAATCGGGCCACCGTGGGGGCCGGCTGTCTCAATGCGGGATCCGGCGCGGCGGACGCTGTCGTACCTCGTCCCGGAACGCCTCGATCGCGCTGCTGACCTGACGTATGAGGTGGGTCTGCTCGATGCGGTCGAGATAGAGGCAGTTGCGGGCGATCCCCTCCAGCTCGAAGGCGAAGTACAGGGCCATCAGCGGATTGATGAAGAGCTCGCTGTTGCCGGTGCGGGAGGTGAACCGGACGTCCCCGAACTCTCCCCGGACCGCAGCGGCAATGGATCCGTTGACGATGCTCGGGTGATCGGGCGTGTGCTCCTGGGCATGGGCGACCGCGTCGACGAACAGGGCGCCCTCACGGGTCGTGCGGGGCACGGAGAACGCGCCCAGATACGCGCCGTCGCGTTCGAGTGCGGCGATGTTCTCCAGGACGAGACCGTGGCTCACGCCGTGGTAGGCGTCGACGCCGAAACCGATGGAGACGACCAGGCGGTCGGGCCCTTCGATCCCGGCGAGCGCCGCGACGCTGGTCATGTCCTCCTCCGGGGTGCCCAGGCCCGACTCGTCGCCCCGCATCAGGATGTCCGTCCCGCCGTCGACGAGGACGACGGCGTCGATCTCGTACCGCTCGATCAGCGCGCGATAGGCGTCGCGCAGCGGCTGGACGCCTGTACGGGACAGGGCATGGACGTCGCAGGGGTAACCGTGCAGGGCGAGCCACTGCGCGAGGGTCCGTTCCGGGAAGTAGAGCTGGTGGAGGGAGGTCTCGGGGGTGATGACGGCGAGGTCGGGAGCGAGCCAGGAGTCGAGGGGGAGCCCCTCGAGCGCGCTGAAGGAGAGATTGGCGAACCGCACCTGCTTGTTCCGGTGGATCAGGGAGAGCGCGAGGGGGAGGCCGGCGTAGATGTCGAAGCCGCCGCCCGCCCCGGCGACGAGGATGCGTTCTGCCGAATCGAGGCGCTCGAACAGCGGGTTGGTGTGCAGCGAGGTCATGGCGATCATTGTGTGATCAGCTGTGACCGGTTCTGGTGCACTCCGTCGGAGCGTGACCCACGCCACGTCCGTCACCCGTACGATGGCGCGGTGCTGGTCAAGTGGATTCGCTGCAATGTGGGGGACCGTCGCGGTTTCGAGCGGGGGCAGCGGAAGTGGGCGGGGCTGCTGGGTGAGCCGGGCTTCAGGGGGCAGGGCGGCGGCTGGAGCCGCAGCCGGCCGGAGGTGGCCCATGTCTTCGCGTTCTGGGAGAACAGGGTCTTCTACGACTCGTTCATGGCGCGCGGACACGACGCACTGGCCGCCGCGCAGGCCGGCACGTGCAACGACATCCAGGTCAAGCTGTTCGAGTACCGCTTCGACGTGAAGACCGGCTTCGAACCCCACTTCGGCGACGCGGATGTGGTCAGGGTGGCCCACAGCAGGGTGCACGAGGACCGTGTCGAGCACTTCGCGCTGATGCAGCAGCGGGTATGGAATCCGGCGATGGCGGGCTCGCCCGGAATGCTGCGCGGCGTGTTCGGCGAGGCGCCCGGGCACGAGTTCCTGGTCCTGTCGATGTGGCAGTCGAGCGCGGAGCGCGGCAAGTACCGGCCGGCGAGTGTCGAGCGGCTGTCGCAGCGGGCGCAGACCGACGACGACGTGGCCTCGCTCGCGGGTGACGTCGTCCAGCTCGAACCGGCATGGACGGTGTGACCGGCCGGTGCGGCCGCCGTTTCACCGGCGACATGCACCGTCGGATTCCGGACAATTGCTCGAACGGCCGCGACTCGATCTAGGGTCGGTACATGGCAAGACCGCAACGCATTGTCCTCGTCAGGCACGGCGAGTCCGAGGGCAACGCCGACGACACCGTGTACGAGCGCGAGCCCGACCACGCACTGAGGCTCACCCCGACCGGACTGCGGCAGTCCCGCGAGACGGGAGTGCGGCTGCGCGAGCTCTTCGACGAGGAGCGGGTCAGCGTGTACGTCTCGCCCTACCGCCGGACGCACGAGACGTTCCGGTCGCTGGAGCTGGATCCCGGACGCGTCCGGGTGCGCGAGGAGCCCCGGCTGCGCGAGCAGGACTGGGGGAACTGGCAGGACCGGGACGACGTGCGCCTCCAGAAGGCGTACCGGGACGCCTACGGGCACTTCTTCTACCGCTTCGCGCAGGGGGAGTCCGGTGCGGATGTGTACGACCGGGTGGGCGCGTTCCTGGAGAGCCTGTACCGGAGCTTCGAGGACCCGGACCACCCGCCGAACGTCCTGCTCGTCACGCACGGACTGACCATGCGGCTGTTCTGCATGCGCTGGTTCCACTGGTCCGTGGCCGAATTCGAATCCTTGTCCAACCCCGACAACGGGGAGTCACGGACGCTCGTACTCGGCAAGGACGGCCGCTACACGCTGGACAGGCCGTTCGAGCGCTGGCGTACCCCTGAGCCGTACGGCATCACCGGATAGAGTGGAAGCGATGACCGAATCCGCTTCCGACCAGCGCTTCGAACGCGCCCTCGCCAGCCTGCGTGGCCTCTCCGTAGGAGACGCTCTGGGCTCCCAGTTCTTCGTGCCCGCCAACTATCCGCTCCTGAAGGACCGCTCCCTGCCGCCCGGGCCCTGGCAGTGGACCGACGACACCGAGATGGCCGCCTCGGTGCTGGCCGTGCTGTGCAAGCACGGCCGTATCGACCAGGACGCGCTCGCCCACTCCTTCGCGGTGCACCATGACTTCGACCGGGGATACGGCCCCGCCGTGAACCGCCTGCTCAGGCTGGTCCGGGAGGGTGGGGACTGGCGGGAGCTGGCCTCCGCGCTCTTCCAGGGCCAGGGTTCCTGGGGCAACGGCTCGTCGATGCGCATCGCACCGCTCGGCGCCTGGTACGCGGACGACCCCGAGCAGGCCACGCACCAGGCCGAGATCTCGTCGTACACCACGCACCAGCACCGAGAGGCCGTCGTAGGCGCGATGGCCGTCGCGGCGGCCGCCTCGCTCGCGGCCTCGCCCGCAGGGCCGCCGACGCCGACGGATCTCCTCGACGGCGTGATCGCTCTCGTTCCGCGCAGCGCGGTCGGCGCAGGGCTGCGCAGGGCGCGCGACATGCTGGACTACAAGGACGCGGGCACGGTCGCGGCGGTCCTCGGCAACGGGCGCCGTACGAGCGCGCACGACACGGTCCCCTTCGCTCTCTGGTCCGCGGCACGTGCTCTCGGCGATTTCGAGCACGCGTTCTGGGTGACCGCGCAGGCCGGCGGAGACGTCGACACGACGTGCGCGATCGTGGGCGGAGTGGTCGCGGCGGGGACGGCGGGCGCCCCGCCGGCGGAGTGGACGGCGCAGACGGAAGAGCTCCCCGACTGGATGGCCCCGTAGTCCGCCACGCCGCCCGACTGTCACGGAACTGCCACAGCGTCGCCCCGTACGGCTGACGGCGGTCACGGGGGGTTACTCTTTCGGCCACGCCGCCCGCGGTGATCATCACGACGGGTGTGCACCGAACGAGACGCCGGGGGGCCGCGCTGCCCAGGGCTCGCGTGAGCGGACCTCGGTGGGGAGGGGTCCCGTGTCAGATCACACGTCAGAATCACCCCGGCCGGAGCGTGCGCCGGGGACGTCGGAGGCGGCGGATCCGGAACCGGTGCCCGCACAGGCTCCGGGATCCGCGGACGCCCGGCCGTCGGAGGCGTCGGCCGAGCGCGCAGAGACCGTGCGCCCGCAGAACGGCGCCGGGGCGTCGCCGGCCGCTGCGGCGGGCCCGCACACCGGAGCACCGCAGCCGCACGGGCACGCGCAGGACCCCGGCGTCCCGCAGCCGCGCGACACCGGACCGCAGCCTCCGAAGGTTCCGGCCTACGCGCAGCAGCAGCAGCGGCCGCCGCAGCCCAATCCGTGGGGATACCCCAAGCAGCAGAAGCCTTCGGAGCTCTCGCGACTCCGCCCCGTCAAGCCGGGAGGAATCCCGGGCGCCACGCTCTGGGCCGTACTCGCGACCGGACTGCTCAGCGCCCTGCTGCTCGGCGAGGGCATCGGCCTGAATCTGCTCGTCGTGGCGGTCCCCGCCGCACTCGCGGCCTATTTCGCCGCCCGTGCGGCGGCTCGACGGCTGCGTCCGTGGACCGCCGTCTGGGCGGTCGGCGGGCTTGCCCTGCTCGTCGTTCCGGCACTGCGCGACGCCGGCTGGCCTAGCTTCCTCGCCATCGTGTCCGCCTTCGCGCTCGGGTCGCTCGCGCTGCACGGCAGCCGCAGCTGGCTCGGGATGTTCCTCGGTTCGCTGGGCCTGCTCACATCCGTCGCCGAATCACTGGGCTGGGGCGCCCGCGGTGTTCGCGACCGGATGGCGGGGTCGCGGGGCCGCTGGGGCGTGGTCTTCCGTTCCACGGTCGTGGCGGTCGTCCTGCTCATCGTGTTCGGAGCACTCTTCGCGAGCGCCGACGCAGCGTTCGCCGACGTACTCGGCAGTCTGATGCCCGACGTGTCCATCGGTGACAGTCCGTGGCGGTTCCTCCTCGGCGCGCTCGGCCTCGTCGGCGCGCTCGCCGCCGCGTACACCGCAGCCGCGCCCGTGCGCTGGGACGGTCTGACGGTCCGCCCGGGCAAGGCGCGCGGACGTCTCGAATGGGCCCTGCCCCTGGTCGTCCTGAACCTGCTCTTCGCCGCCTTCCTCGCCATCCAGCTCACGGTGCTGCTCGGCGGCTACGACAAGGTGATGGCCGAGACCGATCTCAGCTACTCCCAGTACGCCCGCGAGGGATTCTGGCAACTGCTCTGGGCCACGCTGCTCACCCTGCTGGTCATCGCGCTCGCGCTTCGCTGGGCGCCGCGCGGGGGAGCACGCGACCGTACGCTCGTACGCGGCGTCCTCGGCACCCTGTGTCTGCTCACGCTCGTCGTCGTCGCCTCCGCGCTGCGACGCATGGACCTCTACGTCGATGCGTACGGCCTGACCAGGCTGCGGATCTCCGTGGCGGCGGTCGAGCTGTGGCTGGGTGTCGTCCTCGTACTGATCATGGCCGCCGGTGCCTTCGGTGCGAAGCTGCTGCCGCGCGCCGTCGCGGCGAGTGCGGCCGCCGGCGTCCTGGCGTTCGGTCTCATCTCCCCCGACGGCCTGATCGCGCAGCAGAACGTCGAACGGTACAGCCGGCATCACTCGATCGACATCGAGTACCTCCGCGGCCTCTCGGCCGATGCCGTGCCGGCTCTCGACACCCTCCCCGAGCCCCTGCGTTCCTGCGCGCTCGAGGAGATCCAGCGGACGCTGCGGAGCTCGGACGAACCGTGGTACGCCACGAGTTGGGGCGAGGCGAGGGCCCGGGACCTCCTCGGGGACTGGGATCCCGGCTCCCGGGCGCGCGATTGCCGCGGCCTCGGGTCGGGCGACAACGGGAGCGAACGCGGCGACGTGGACGATCCGTACGACCCCTACGACCCGTACTGACCGTCGTAGCGCTCATCGCACCGATCGCACCGGAAGCGGGCCGTCCCCCTCGGGGGCGGTCCGCTTCCGTTCGGACGTACGGCTGCGGTGGCGATGATTCCAGTGCACAGGGGCTCGCCCGCACCCGCGAGCCTCTGCATGGCGGCCGTCCGCACGCTAGGCGGCCGGTCCTCCCGCCGACGCCTTTCCGCTCAGCGCCTCCAGATCGCTCTTGCGCACCCGGATCACCAGCAGCGCGGTCAGCAGGGCGAGAACCGCCATGGCCACTGCGGCGAGGAACGCGGTCGAGATGCCCTGGGAGAGCACCGCGTGCCCCCAGCTCCCGGGCAGCTCATGCGTCTTGGCGAACTCCGCCTTCTGCTCCGGTGACGCCTGCGCGAGGAACTGCGGAACCTGTTTCTCCGCCTCGTTTCGGCTCGCCGTACCGAAGACCGTGACCAGGATGGAGAGTCCCAGCGAACCACCCACCTGCTGGCTCGCGTTGAGCAGGCTGGAGGCTGCCCCGGCCTCGTGCTGCGCGACTCCGGACACCGCCGTCAGCGTGAGGGTCACGAAGTTCAGCCCCATGCCGAAGCCGAAAACGAGCATCGGACCCAGGACCCCGGACAGATAGCTGCTGCCGGGCGAGATGAACGTGAGCCAGATCAGGCCCACGCCGGTGAACGCCGAGCCCGTGACCATGAACGGTTTGGGCCCGAGCACCGGAAGGAACCGCTGCGAGAGCCCCGCTCCCACGATGATCGCGACGGTCACGGGCAGGAACGCCAGGCCCGACTCGATGGGGCTGTAGGCCAGGACGTCCTGCACGAACAGCACGATGAAGAAGAACATGCCGAACATGGCCGCGGCCAGGCTGAGCATGATCACGTACGTCCCCGAGCGGTTGCGGTCGGCGAACATGCGCAGCGGGGTGATCGGCTCCCTGGCGCGCATCTCGATGACGACGAACGAGGCGAGCAGGATCACCGCGGCGGCGAACGAGGCCAGGGTCAGGGAGTCCCGCCAGCCCTCCTCGGAGGCCCGGATGAACCCGTACACGAGCGATGCCATGCCGAGTGTCGAGGTCAGCGCACCCGAGATGTCGAAGCGGGCCGGATGCTTCTGGGACTCGTTGATGTACAGCGGTGCCAGGACGGCGATCAGAACGCCGATCGGCACGTTGACGAAGAAGACCCAGCGCCAGTCGAGCCATTCGGTGAGCAGACCGCCCGCCAGCAGGCCGATCGCCCCGCCCCCCGCCGACACCGCGGCGAAGACACCGAACGCGCGGTTGCGCTCGGGTCCTTCGGGGAACGTGGTCGTGATCAGCGCCAGCGAGGTCGGTGAGGCGATGGCGCCGCCGATGCCCTGGAGCGCGCGGGCCGCGAGCAACTGCCAGGGCTCCTGGGCGAATCCGCCCAGCAGCGAGGCCAGCGTGAAGACCAGGATGCCCGTCATGAAGACGCGGCGGCGGCCGAGGATGTCCCCGGCCCGGCCGCCGAGCAGCAGCAGGCCGCCGAAAGTGAGCGTGTAGGCGCTGAGGACCCAGGAGAGATCAGTGGTCGAGAAGCTGAGCGCGTCCTGGATGTTCGGGAGGGCGATGTTGACGATCGTGGAGTCGAGCACAACCATCAACTGACAGGCGGCGATGACGGCCAGGGCGATCCCCGGGCGGCCTTGCCGTCGTGCCGCGCCCGGTGCGCTCCGTGCTTCTAACTGAGAGGTTGTCACTATGGTTCCCCCACAAGAGAATTAGTGAACGGATCCGTTCACTGTCGTGTCAACGTTAGTGAGTCCCCTTCAGTGAACGCAAGCGTTCACTGAATCTGCGTTGTTCGTGCCACGTCCGGATCCACCGTCCCGGCCGGAACCTGCTCAGTTCCGCGCCGATCCGTTGCGACGCCCGTTCTGCCACTGCCCGCCCGGTCCGAGCGCCGGCCGGCCGGCGCGGGCGTATCGACCTGTTCCGATGGAGAGAAGCTCATGGTTACTTCGCGATCGGCAGCCGCCGCCCGGCAGCCGGTGGTGTCCCTGAGGCGCCGCGGACCCGTACTGGAACGTGCGATCCTCGACGCCGCGCTGGAGCGGCTGAGTACGGTCGGCTGGAGCGGGCTGACGATGGAGGGCGTCGCGGCCGGCGCCCAGACCGGCAAGGCCGCGATCTACCGGCGATGGCCCTCGAAGGAGGACCTGGTCGCGGACGCGCTCCGCAGCGCCCTTCCGGCGATCCGTGATGCGCCGGACCACGGGAACATCCGTGAGGACCTCTACCAACTGTGCTGCGGGCTCCGTGACGCCATGCTCTCCAAGTCCGGCTCCGCGCTGCGCGCCGTCCTTCACGAATGTGACGCGGATACGGCGGAACGGTTCCAGTCGGTGATCCTCAGTGGCGTGGTCGGGCCCACGACCGCTCTGATCAGAGAAGTCGTGAGCAGGGGGGTCGACCGCGGCGAGGTGCGCGCCGACGCGCTGCGCGGGCTCGCTTTCGACGTCATCCCCGCGATGATGATGTACCGCAGCAAGGTGTGCGGAAGCGAATGGACCGATGGGGACATCGCCGACCTGATCGACCAGGTAGCGGTCCCGTTCTTCCGCGCCGCGCCCTGCTGAGGCCTGCGCGTCGAACCTCGCCGGACGCCCGGCGAGAAGCGCTCCCGTCCTCGTGCGGCGACCCGACGCCGGACGGGGACGGCCCAGGTACGCCCCGGGGTGTTCTCGGCGCCCCCATCGGCGTACGCTTGCTGGCGCCATGCCGTACGAACCACCCACGCACACCGTCGAGCGCTCACTGCGCGCCACCACCGGTGCCAAGACCGTCGCCGGTGTCGACGAGGTCGGACGCGGAGCGTGGGCGGGACCGGTCACCGTGTGTGCCGCGGTCACCGGCCTCCGTAAGCCTCCCGCCGGACTCACCGACTCCAAGCTGATCAGCCCGAAGCGCCGCGCGGAGCTCGCGCCGCTCCTGGAGAGCTGGGTCACCGCGTATGCCCTTGGCGACGCCACCCCGCAGGAGATCGACGAACTCGGGATGACCGCAGCGCTCCGGCTCGCCGCCGTCCGGGCCCTGGAGGCGCTGCCGGTGCGACCCGACGCGGTGATCCTGGACGGCAAACACGACTACCTGGGCCTGCCCTGGCGGGTGCGTACGGTCATCAAGGGCGACCAGTCCTGCGTCGCGGTCGCCGCGGCGTCGGTGATCGCGAAGGTGCGCAGGGACACGGTGATGGCCGAACTCGGCGCGGAGACGGGCGAGTACGCCGACTTCGCCTTCGGTGCCAACGCCGGCTACCCGTCCCCTGTGCACAGGGCCGCACTGGAGGAGCGGGGCCCGACGGCCCACCACCGCCTCTCGTGGTCCTACCTCGACGCGCTGCCCAGGTGGCAGCACCTCAAGAAGGTCCGCTTCTCCGCCGAGGCGGCCGCACTGGAAAGCGGGGGCCAGCTCGGCTTCGACTTCTGATCGCGTACATGTGCCCACCCACCGATGCCTCGCGCGTCGGCGTTTGATAGACAACCACCCATGCCTCTCATCCCCGAGGAGCCTCAGATTCACGAGAGCGCCCAGGGTCCCCGCGCCACGACGGCCACCGGCCGCACCGCGTCGACCCCTCGTCCCGTACCCGGTCCGCGTTCCGCGGCCACGCCGCGCCCCGGTCACCCGGGTCCTGGCCCCGCGAGGCCCGCGCCCCCGGCGCCGCGCCCGCACTCCACCTCCGGTCGGCCCCAGGCGGCCCCGCCGGAGAACCGTTCCGCACCTCAGCTCCAGGTGATCCCCGCCGCGGCCGACGGTGCGCTCGACGCCGCCGACGAGGCGGTTGACCTGCTGCTCGACTCCGGTCGTGCGCCCGGCGACATCCTGGTGCTCACCGCTGGTGGGCAGCACCCGTGGGCGACCCACGAGCTCTCCTTCGGTGAGGCCGCCTACTGGGCCCAGCACGAAACGGGCGACGACGTGTTCTTCGCCGGCGCCGAAGCCGCGGACCGGGTGAAGCCGCGGCCGGTGGTCGTCGTTGCGGTCAACGACGCCGACGACGACACCGCCGCGCGTGCGCTGGCTGCGGCACAGCGTCGCGCCGAAGCCCTGCTGATCGTCTGCGGCGACCCGCAGCGGATCAACAGCGTGCTCGGCGCGGGTGTCTGAGCCGGATCGGGTCTGACGGTGCGCTTGCTCGGCGCGGTCGTCCGAGCCGGACCGGGTCCGACGGTGCGCTCCGTGCGGATGCCCGGCCCCGGTCCGGAGCCGATCTGGTGATGTGCCAGGTGCGGATGTCCGGGCCGGAGCGGATCGATGGTGCGGCGTCCTCGGCCCGCGCGCCGTCGTCGCGGTGCTACCGGCCCGTGGTGACCCGGCTGCCCGTGAGGGTGGCCGGGCCCACGGCCCGGGTCAGCGAGCCGCGGTGCGGTGCAATGCGTGAACCGCGCCGCCGCCCGTGCGCAGCGGGCCAGGATCCTGGTCCAGTGCGGCGTCGGCGAGGGAGGACGGCTGCGACGTGGAGTTGGGGCGACGGCCGCCTCGTCCCTCCCCGAGCACCTGCCAGCCGCCGCGGGTGAGCGTGATGTACGCGCCGCACCGCAGCCCGTGCAGGGTGCAGGCGTCCCGCAGCCCCCACATCCAGGCCCCGTCCTCCTCGGTCCAACGCTCGTCCCCCTCGCGGCAGTAGAGCAGTACCGCGGTACGGACGGGAGCACGGCGGCGCAGATCGTGAGGGATCACCCGGCGCAGGTGCGCCAGCAGGGCGTTACGGAATTCCCAGCCGTCCGCCGTCACCGAACGACGGGCGAACGAGGCGCTGGCCGTAAGGCGTTCCTCATGGTCGAGCACGGCGACGACTGCGGTTTGCGGAGTCGGCCTGTGCCTTGAGTGCAGGCCGCTGACAACCTCACGCGGGCTGCGCAACAGCGGTATCCCCGCTGCCGCCCACTCGGCCGGTTCGAGCATTCTGGCCAGGCGGTTGGCCGAGTCGGCGGCAGGCGACATCGAAGTGGCTGCGGACGGAGCGAATCCGAAGGTCACGGTCCTCCCTTCGCATACGCGCCCACGATGCGGGCAGGGTCGGGTGAGGGCGCGCCGCGGCACAGCCCTTCCGGGCCCGCGAGAAGACCGTGCGGGGAGCGAGTCCAATTCTTCCTGGCGTATCGGCGGGCGGCAACGAGCAATTGGCGCAGCTGACGGTAATCAGCCGGAATGACACGGATATCCCTGCCCAGTCCGGCACCGGATGACGCCACCTGTCACGCCTGAACAGCGAGGACCAGCGGAAACACGGCGTCCGCTCCGGCCCGCCGCAGGAGCCGCGCTGCCACGGCGAGGGTCCAGCCGGTGTCCGAGAGATCGTCCACGAGCAGGACGGGACCGTCCACCGCTGCCAGGGCATCGGCCAGCTCGGGCCCCACGACGAGCCTCTCGTGCAGTGCCCTGACCCGTTGGGCGCTGTTGGTCTGCGAGATCCGGGCCGCGTCTGCTCCGGGAAGATGGCCGACGCTGCCCAGCAGAGGCATCCGTCCGACCTCCGCGATACGGCTGCCGAGGGACTGGATGAGCTGGGGCCTGCTGTGGGAGGCCATGGTGACGACGCCGGCCGGCCGGGGGACGGCGTTCGCCGCGCCGGGCGCCCAGCCGCCCGGGCCCCGGGCCCAGTCGGCCAGCACGGTCACCACGGCGTCGGCCACATCGTCCGGCACCGGAGCGTCGGGCGCCTGCGCGGCCAGCATGGGGCGCAGCCTGTTGCCCCAGCCGATGTCGGAGAGGCGGCCCAGTGCCCGGCCGGTCCCGGACAGCTCGCCCGCGGGGATCCGGCCCTTCAGGTCGACTCCCACCGCGGCGAGACCGGTCGGCCACATCTTGCGGGGCTCCACCTCGACGCCCGGGCGGCCGAGCTCGCCCCGCGCGGTGTCCAGGGCGGCCGTGGAGACGGCCTCGTCGAAGCGGGCTCCGGCGCAGTTGTCACAACGGCCACAGGCCGTCGCCTCCTCGTCGTCCAACTGGCGGCGCAGGAACTCCATCCGGCAGCCGTCCGTTGTCGCGTAGTCGCGCATCGCCTGCTGTTCGGCAGCCCGTTGGCGCGCCACCCAGGCGTATCGCTCGGCGTCGTAGACCCAGGGCTCTCCCGTGGCGATCCAGCCGCCCTTGACCCGGCGGACCGCTCCGTCGACGTCGAGCACCTTGAGCATGGTTTCGAGGCGGGTGCGCCGCAGGTCGACGAGAGGTTCCAGAGCGGGCAGCGAGAGCGGGCGGCCGGCTTGGGCGAGCGCATCGATCGTGCGCCGGACCTGCTCCTCAGGAGGGAAGGCGACCGACGCGAAGTACTGCCAGATCGCCTCGTCCTCCTTGCCCGGGAGCAACAGCACCTCGGCGTGCTCGACGCCGCGGCCCGCACGGCCCACCTGCTGGTAGTAGGCGATGGGGGAGGAGGGCGAGCCCAGGTGGACGACGAAGCCGAGGTCCGGCTTGTCGAATCCCATGCCCAGCGCGGAGGTCGCGACCAGCGCCTTGACACGGTTGGCGAGCAGATCGTCCTCGGCCTGCTGCCGGTCGGCGTTCTCGGTACGGCCGGTGTACGAGGCGACGGTGTGCCCGCACTGGCGGAGGTAGGCGGTGATCTCCTCGGCCGCCGCGACGGTCAGGGTGTAGATGATCCCCGAACCGGGGAGCTCCTTGAGGTGGTCGCCGAGCCAGGCCAGCCGGTGGGCGGCATTGGGCAGTTGCAGGACACCCAGGCTGAGGCTCTCCCGGTCCAGCGGGCCGCGCAGGACGAGCGCGTCCGTCCCCGCTCCGGTCCCCAACTGTTCCGCGACGTCCGCTGTCACGCGGGCGTTGGCCGTGGCGGTGGTCGCGAGGACCGGCACACCCGCGGGCAGATCGGCGAGCATGGTCCGCAGCCGCCGGTAGTCGGGGCGGAAGTCGTGGCCCCAGTCGGAGATGCAGTGTGCCTCGTCGACCACGAGCAGTCCGGTGGCCGCGGCGAGCCTGGGCAGGACCTGATCCCGGAAGTCGGGATTGTTGAGCCGCTCGGGGCTGACGAGCAGCACATCCACTTCACCCGCGGCCACCTCGGCCTGCACGGTGTCCCACTCCTCGGTGTTGGACGAATTGATCGTCCGCGCACTGATTCCGGCCCGGGCCGCGGCTGCGACCTGGTTGCGCATCAGTGCCAGCAACGGCGAGACGATCACGGTCGGCCCGCTGCCCTGCGCGCGCAACAGCGAGGTGGCGACGAAGTACACGGCGGACTTTCCCCACCCGGTCCGCTGGACGACCAGCGCACGGCGCTTGTCTGCGACGAGTGCCTCGATCGCCCGCCACTGGTCCTCGCGCAGCCGGGCAGTGCCGGAGGCGTCCCCGACGAGTCGTGCCAGTACGGAATCGGCCGAAGCCCTGAGCTCTGCACGGTCTGCGTTGGTCATGCCCCCATGCAACCCGATGGGTACGACAAACCGCGAACGACCGCGCGGTACCTGTGGATAAGTTATCCACAGGGGGTCGCGGAAATTGTCCGGCCGGGGGACGGTCATCCCATGAACAAGCACCACGAATCCACCGGACCGTCCGACGAGCAGCAGATCACCTTGCGAGGGCCCGCGGAGCTGGCCGACGCCCTCCCGTATCTCATGGGATTCCATCCGAACGACAGCGTGGTCATGGTCGCGCTGCACGGCGGCCGCGGCCGTTTCGGCGGGCGGCTGAGGCTCGGCATCCCGCAGTCCGCGCACGAGTGGCCATCGGTGGCCGAGCAGCTGGCCGAGTGCCTGATCAAGGGGAGCGAGCGGCGCGGAGGCCGACCCGACGCGATCGTGGTCTTCCTCTGCCAGGATCCGGCCGAAGGGGAAACGGGCCATCAGACCATGGAGCGTCTGCGGCCCCTGGCTCAGCGGCTGCGGACCGCCTGCGGGGCGCTGGACGTGCCGGTGCTCGAAGCGCTCTGCATCTCTGGCGGCAGGTTCTGGTCCTACGTCTGTCCCGACGCCCGCTGCTGCCCGGCCGACGGAAATCCCCTGGCCATGCCGGGCACCTCCGTGATGGCCGCGGCGGCGGCCTATGCCGGCATCCAGGTGCGGGGATCTCTGCGTGAGATGGAGTCCAGGCTGGCCCCTCAGCCGAGTGCGGCAGGCGGGGAACAGCAAAGGGCCCTGGACGCGGCCGGGTCCGCCCTGGTGCCGAAACTTCTCGACGAGGAGAGCCGCAGGGAGGTCGGCGGCGCCACGCTGGAGCTTGCCCGGCGGCTCATGGAACGTCTCGGCCAGGCCCCGGCGGCGACGCCTTCGCTGTCCGACCTCAACGACGACCGGCTGATCAGCCATGAGGAGGCGGCCGCGGTGATCCTCGGGCTTCAGGACCGGGAGACCCGGGACAGGGCCGCTGAGTGGATGGAAGGACCGGACGCGGAGCCTGCGCTGAGACTGTGGCGGGCACTGGCGCGTCGTTGTGTCGCACCGTACGAGGAGCATGCGGCGGCGCCGCTCACCCTGGCGGGCTGGGTCTCGTGGTCGACCGGTGACGAGCCGGCGGCGAGGGTGGCGCTGGGTCTCGCCCTGCGGCTGGATCCTGGGTACACCTTCGCCCAGCTGCTGCACGAGGCCTGCAACCAGGGCCTTGATCCGGAGACGCTGCGACGTTGCCTGCGCGGGGAGCGCGGCACGCGGACCGTGCGGCGCGGTCACGGTACGGGACGGGTCGCGGGGGCCCGTTCCGCCCGTTCCGCGCGATCCCAGGCGGTCGGCCGACGTCGGACGCGGCCCGGCTCCGCCCGGCCCGGCACGACGGCCGGCCGACGCCGGACCGGCCAGTTGCCCGCTCAGGGCCGACGCGGGACCAGGACCGGACGATGAGAGTGGTGCGGTGCCGGACCCCGGCACCGCCCCCCGGGTCTCGCGGTGTGCAGGAACCGAGTCCTGGGTCTCGCGGTGTGCGGCACCGCGGGGCCCCGGCCTCGCGGTGTGCGGCACCGCGCCGCAGGTCTCGCGTATCCCGGCCCCGCGGCCCGGGCCCCGCGGCCCGGGTCCCGCCGGGGGCGCGACGGCCGATGAAGAGCCTCACGAAGGGAGTGTTTATCGTCAGGCAGACGACTATGATCACGGCATGCCGCCCTACGACCCGTCGACCTTCCCGCCCTTCGCTGTCACGGTCGACCTGGTCGTGCTCACGGTGCGCCGTCACGCGCTCTGTGCCCTCGTGGTCCGCCGAGGCGAGACACCGTTCCAGGGCAGGTGGGCGTTGCCCGGCGGTTTTGTCAGGGCCGACGAGGACCTCGGCGCCGCAGCGGCGCGCGAGCTCGTCGAGGAGACCGGCCTGTGTGCGCACGACCCGGCGAACCCGGTGGTCGGCAACGGCGCCCATCTCGAACAGCTCGCCACGTACGGGGACCCCGCGCGAGATCCGCGTATGAGGGTCGTCAGCGTCGCCCATCTCGCGCTGGCCCCTGATCTGCCCGCTCCGCGGGCGGGCGGTGACGCGAACAGCGCCCGCTGGGCACCCGTCGACGACCTGCTCGGGCCTGAGGGGGGCTATGGGCGGGACGGTGAACGGCAGGCACCGTTGGCCTTCGACCACGCCCGGATCCTCGCCGACGGGGTGGAACGGGCCCGCTCCAAGATCGAGTACTCCTCCCTGGCCACCGCCTTCTGCCCGCCCACCTTCACCGTCGGCGAGCTGCGCCGGGTGTACGAGGCGGTGTGGGGCGTGGTGCTCGACCCGAGGAACTTCCATCGCAAGGTGACGGGCACGCCCGGCTTCCTGGTGCCGGCCGGCGGCACGACCACCAGGCAGGGCGGCCGTCCCGCCCAGTTGTTCCGGTCGGGATCGGCCACCGTGCTCAACCCGCCGATGCTGCGGCCCGAGGTCTGAGCGTTGCGGTCCGGCCGCCGAGGGCCCGCCGCGGGTGCGTTGCGGTCCTGACCCACGTTTGATTCCCGTGCTGTTCCGCAGGCCTCGTCGGTACGGGGCCATCGGAGCGCCGTGTACCGAGCCTTGCGCGAAAAGTCCGATATGTCGGGTTATCGTGCTGCGGTACCTTCTGCCGTCGAGCGGCCTCACCTCCTGCGAGAGAAGCGATGCTCCAGGTCATCGGACTCACCAGCACCCGCCACCGCGGACAGCGGCCCGCCGTGGACGACCTCACGTTCGAAGCGGGATCCGGCTGTGTGACGGCGTTGCTGGGCCCGCCCGGATCAGGCAAGACCTCGGCCCTGCGTCTGATGCTCGAGCTCGAGCCGGGGCGTGGCATCACGTACTTCCGGGGCAGGCCCCTGCATCGTGTGGCCCAGCCGGCCCGGGAAGTGGGCGTGCTGCTCGGGGAGGTGCCGGGGCACCCGGCCCGCACGGTCCGCGGGCAGCTCCGCATGCTCTCCGCCGCTGCGGGAGTGCCCGCGTCCAGGGCCGACGACCTGCTCGACTCCGTGGGCCTCGCAGGGTTGAAGGACCAGCGCATCGGCACGCTCTCCCTGGGCATGGACCGCAGACTGGCGCTCGCCTCCGCGTTGCTCGCCGACCCGCACACACTGATCCTCGACGAACCCGTGGAAGGCCTCTGTGCGCGGGAGGCGGACTGGCTGCACGGGATGCTCAGGTCCCATGCCGATCGTGGCGGAACGGTCCTGTACACCACGCAGGATCCCAGGGAAGCCGCCCGGTCGGCCGGCCATGTGGTGACCATCGATTCCGGAAGGCTCGTCGCCGATCAGGTCGCCGCGGACTTCTCCCGCACCCGTCTGCGTCCCCGCGTCGCGGTCCGTTCCCCGCACGCTGCCCGCCTCGCCGCGGTCGTCAGCCGCGAGGCGCGCGCCGCACGGCGTTCCGTCGAAGTCGTCACCGAGGCGAGCAGCAGCCGGCTCTCCGTCTACGGCAGCAGCTGTGCCGAGATCGGGGACGCGGCATTCCGCCACGGGCTGCCCGTGCATCAGCTGGCCGACGAGGTCGGTGACGCCGGTTCCGTCTCCGCGCCTCACCATGACCGCCTCCCCGGTGGCGGCCGCGGCGCCCCGGCGGAGGCCGGTGAAACCCAGGGGGCCGCTGTGTTCGGAGCTGCTTCCGGGGACGCCGCAGGCGGCCCCGAGCGCGTCACTCGCCCCGCCGTGGACTCCGGCGGAGCGCAGTCGCCGCCGCCGATCAGGCGGCGTCCGGCCCGCGGCCCGCTGCGCCCGGTGCGTTACGAACTGCGCCGTCTCTTCGGCGTCAGGACCACGACTCTGATCGTCGCCGCCACTCTCGTCGCCTCGGCCGCCCTGTCGCTCGTGCTCGCCCGCAACGGCCGTACCCCGCTGCCGCACGTACTGGTCGCCTGGCCTTCGCTGCTGCCGCTGCCGCCCGCCGCGCTCGGCGCCGGACTGCTCGGCGCCCTGTCCTTCGGCGACGAGTTCCGCTACCCCGCGCTCGCCGCCGGCCGTGGGACCGTGCCGCGCCGGCTCGGGCTGCTCCTCGCCAAGCTGGCCGTTTCGGCGGGCGTAGCGCTGTCGCTTGCGCTGCTCGTCGTGCTCACCTCGGCCGAATGTCTCCGCCTCGCGTACGGCGGGGACTTGGTCCGGGTTCCTTCGAATGCGGTTTCGCTGGCCGTCAGTTGGTCCGGCCTGACGGTCGGCTGTGCCTGGGCAGGGTTGCTGGCAGCCGGGATCTTCCGTGTGACGGCGGCGGGCGTAGCCGCCGTACTGGCTGTCCCCGTGCTGATGGTTCCGCTCATCCAGGCGATGCCGAAGGCGCCCACCACCCGTTCGGTGAGCGGACTCCCGGGCCGGCTCAGGGAACTGGCCTGGCTGCAGTGGCCGCATGAGGCCGACCGGTGGGTCATGGCCTTGGTGCGGGTGGTGGCGCACCCCGTGGGCACCGCCCTGACCCTGTCGCTGTCGGTCCTTGTCTGCGCGTATTTGTTCATGAGCCTTCGCGGCAGAGTGCGTTGGTGATCGCCGGAGAGAATCTGAGCCTGCCGAGATCCACAACTCCATGAGAAATGCCCGCTTTATACCAAAAAGGCGTCAATTGGGAGGCGGGTGCCGATCACCCTTTCGTGTGCTTTTCACCAAAGACCTCAAGGGGTGGCTGAGCCGCGCCGACAAAGGATGCGTGAGTACCCTTGCGCACACCATGATGACCGCCGCCCGCACCGCCGACACCGGCCTCGCCGGCCCGGGCGAACTCGACCGATACACCCACGCGGACGCGCCGGCCGGCGAGCGTGCCGCCGTCCGGTCCTGGGGTGATCCCGATACCGAGCTCGGCCGTGTGGGCCGAAGGGGATCGGCCAGCCGGGGCCGCGGCCTGCACGGCCAACTTGTTCAGCAGCTCGGTCAGATGATCGTTTCCGGCGACCTCGGCGCCGACCGGCCCCTGGTGCCTGAGGAGATCGGCCAGCGATTCGAGGTCTCCCGCACCGTCGTCCGGGAATCATTGCGCGTACTGGAGGCCAAGGGCCTGGTCAGCGCCCGGCCCAATGTGGGCACCCGGGTCCGTCCGGTCAGTGACTGGAATCTGCTCGACCCCGACATCATCGAATGGCGTGCGTACGGCCCGCAGCGCGACGACCAGCGCCGCGAGCTGGCTGAGCTCCGGTGGACGATCGAGCCTCTTGCCGCCCGGCTGGCAGCCGGTCACAAGCGTGATGATCTCCAGCAGAGGCTCGGGGACATGGTCGAGATCATGGGACACGCGCTCGGACAGGGGGACGTGATCACCTGCGCCCGTGCCGATGCGGAGTTCCATTCCCTGCTCATCCAGGCCGCGGGGAACCGCATGCTGGAGCACCTCTCCGGCATCGTTTCGGCCGCGCTTCAGGTCTCGGGCGGGCCGGTCACCGGCTGTGACCGGCCCAACGAGGCGTCCCTCGGCCATCACGCCCGCATTGTCGACGCCCTTGCGACCGGCGACTCCGCGGGTGCCGAAGCGGCCATGCGGCAGCTGCTCGTGGTCCAGGTGGAGCGAGTGGTGCCTGCGCCGCGCGAGCACTGACCGCGGCGCGGTCACGGTGTACGGGCCATGTGTCGTCGGGCCCCCGAGGTCCGGCGGCACAATTGTGGAGGGATGTCACTCCTGGTCTCGTTCGTCGCAATTGAGGTGTGACTCGGGCCACGCGGATTGGGCGTAACACTCCTCGAAACAGCGCGATGACTTAAGAGGTGACCGCCGCGGAAGGAATACAGCAGCCGTTCAGTGCGCTGTGCAGTTCTGAGGCCTAGCCCGCGCCGTCGGTACATTCCCAGCCCGACGGTCGTCGGTTCCAGCCCTCTCAGGGCCGGGCCGGAAGCCGTTTCCATCGTTCCGAGAGGTTGTTCGTGTCGGCCAGCACATCCCGTACGCTCCCGCCGGAGATCGCCGAGTCCGAATCTGTCATGGCGCTCATCGAGCGGGGAAAGGCTGATGGGCAGATCGCCGGCGACGACGTGCGTCGGGCCTTCGAGGCTGACCAGATTCCGCCAACCCAGTGGAAGAACGTTCTGCGCAGCCTCAACCAGATCCTCGAGGAAGAGGGTGTGACGCTGATGGTCAGTGCCGCGGAGCCGTCGAAGCGCGCCCGCAAGAGCAGCGTCGCAGCGAAGAGCCCGGTCAAGCGCACCGCCACCAAGACCGTCGCGGCCAAGACGACCGTGACGCGGACCGTCGCGGCCACCGCCGCCGCGTCGGCCGAGACCGTGGACGCGGTGGCCGATGACGCCGCTGCGGCCGCACCTGCGAAGAAGGCGGCAGCCAAGAAGACGGCTGCCAAGAAGACCGCCGTGAAGAAGACGGCGGCGAAGAAGACCGCCTCCAAGAAGGCCGGCAAGCAGGACGACGAGATCCTCGACGGCGATGACGCGGCCGAGGAAGTCAAGGCCGGTAAGGGCGATGAAGAGGAGGGCGAGGGCGAGAACAAGGGCTTCGTCCTCTCCGACGACGACGAGGACGACGCGCCTGCGCAGCAGGTCGCCGTCGCCGGCGCCACGGCCGACCCGGTCAAGGACTACCTGAAGCAGATCGGCAAGGTCCCGCTCCTCAACGCCGAGCAGGAGGTCGAGCTCGCCAAGCGCATCGAGGCGGGTCTGTTCGCCGAGGACAAACTGGCGAACTCCGACAAGCTCGCTCCCAAGCTCAAGCGCGAGCTGGAGATCATCGCCGAGGACGGCCGCCGCGCCAAGAACCACCTGCTGGAGGCCAACCTCCGTCTCGTGGTCTCGCTGGCCAAGCGCTACACCGGCCGCGGCATGCTCTTCCTGGACCTGATCCAGGAGGGCAACCTCGGTCTGATCCGTGCCGTCGAGAAGTTCGACTACACCAAGGGCTACAAGTTCTCCACGTACGCCACCTGGTGGATCCGTCAGGCGATCACCCGCGCCATGGCCGACCAGGCCCGCACCATCCGTATTCCGGTGCACATGGTCGAGGTCATCAACAAGCTCGCGCGCGTGCAGCGTCAGATGCTCCAGGACCTGGGCCGTGAGCCCACCCCGGAGGAGCTGGCCAAGGAGCTCGACATGACCCCCGAGAAGGTCATCGAGGTCCAGAAGTACGGACGTGAGCCGATCTCCCTCCACACCCCGCTGGGTGAGGACGGGGACAGCGAGTTCGGTGACCTGATCGAGGACTCCGAGGCGGTCGTTCCGGCCGACGCGGTCAGCTTCACGCTCCTCCAGGAGCAGCTGCACTCGGTGCTCGACACCCTGTCCGAGCGTGAGGCGGGCGTGGTCTCCATGCGCTTCGGTCTCACCGACGGGCAGCCGAAGACGCTGGACGAGATCGGCAAGGTCTACGGCGTGACGCGTGAGCGCATCCGTCAGATCGAGTCCAAGACGATGTCCAAGCTGCGCCACCCGTCGCGCTCGCAGGTCCTGCGCGACTATCTCGACTAGGTCGCCCGGTCACATCGGCCGAGGGCCCGGATCCGTGGGGATCCGGGCCCTCGGCCCATGTGCGGGTGCAGGTGCGGGTTGCGGTCGGCGGAATGACTCTGGGTGGACACCGTTCATCACAGAGTCAGGAGTACGTATGTCCCGTACCGTCGTCCGCACCATGACCGGGGCGCTCGCCCTCACTGCCGCAACGGCTGTGATACCGCTCGCCTCGCCTGCCCCGGCAGCCGCGGACAGCATCGTCATCGGCGGCCAGCCCGCTCACGTCAAGGACAGTCCGTGGGTGGTGGCGCTCTCCAGCCGTGACCGGTTCGGGGGTACCCGCGCCGGCCAGTTCTGCGGAGCCGTCGTCGTCGGACCCAAGAAGGCGCTGACGGCCGCGCACTGCCTGAACCGGGAAGCGCTGGGTGTCGATGTGGGCCAGGTGCGTGATCTGCGGATCATTTCGGGCCGCGACGAGCTGAACGGCACCGACGGCAAGGAGATCGCAGTGAGCGGGACGTGGGTGAACCCCGATTTCGACGCCGCCACCAACAGCGGCGACGTCGCGGTGCTCACCCTCGCCGAGGCCTTGCCCGAACAGAGCGTGATCCCCATGGCCGGGGCCGGTGACTCCGCGTACGACCCGGGTACCGCCGCGGTGGTCTACGGATGGGGCGATACGACGGGCAACGGTGACTACGCGTCGTCGCTCCGGTCTGCAGGGGTGACGGTACTCCCGGACAGCTCCTGCGAGCAGGCCTACCCGGGGGGCAGCAACGGCACGTACGACGCCTCCGCGATGCTCTGCGCCGGCGAACCCGAGGGCGGGTACGACGCCTGCCAGGGGGACAGTGGAGGGCCCCTGGTGGCCCAGGGGCGGCTTGTGGGCCTCGTGTCCTGGGGGAGCGGGTGCGGTCGCGCGGGCAGCCCGGGCGTCTACACGCGGATCTCCGCCGCCATCGAGTGGATGGAGGCCGCAGGCTGACCCGCGGCGGCTGAGCGAGTACGAGAACGGGCGGCTTCCCACGTGGGAAGCCGCCCGTCGGCCGGTGCGGGACCGGCCCCTGGCTCGTCGTGGATGCGAGGTGTCAGTGTTGTTCCTCTTCGGCGGCTTGGGCCTGCACGGCCGTCAGTCGGTCCGTCTCATCCTGTATTTCCGCGGCGATCTTCTTGAGTTCCGGCTCGAACTTGCGACCGTGGTGGGCGCAGAAGAGCAGTTCACCGCCGCTGATCAGGACGACGCGCAGGTAGGCCTGGGCGCCGCAACGGTCACAGCGGTCTGCTGCGGTCAGCGGGCTCGCGGGGGTCAGAACAGTAGTCACGTCGCCTCTTCTCTAGCTCGACGAGCTGTCGTACCAGGGTCAACATCCAACCAGGCCGAAAACGTTCCCGCTCGTGGCATTTCTTCGAAACTTCTTCTCAGGATGGCTGTCTGTTGCCGGTTCGCGGCGAATGTGCCGTATTGCGTGGCGCTACGGTTTCGCGTTGCTTGTCTCGGTCGGTCCCGCCGGCTGGCTTGCCGGTTGTTCATGAGGACGTGCCCGGAGCCTAAATGGTTCATGCCTGGAAGGGAACGTGATGTGCGCGTCACTCCAAGGAGTGATCGAACGTGCATGCGAGGCTGGACTAGTGTGAGGGTTCTCCGAGGGTGGCGGTACACCCGCTCTACCAGGCCTCGGTACCCTCTCAGCGGCGACCGAAGCCGAGCCCGTTACCCACTGGGCCCCAAATGAAATTCAGCGAGGAGCGAACCGCGTGACCGCCGATACGTCCGTGCCGTCCACTGCGCTGCTGACCGGAGCAGACCGAGACGGTTCCAACTACACCGCGCGGCACCTGCTCGTACTCGAGGGGCTCGAAGCGGTTCGCAAGCGCCCCGGCATGTACATCGGGTCCACCGACAGCCGCGGCCTCATGCACTGCCTCTGGGAGATCATCGACAACTCCGTCGACGAGGCCCTCGGTGGTTACGGTGACCACATCGAGGTGATCCTCCACGAGGACGCCTCCGTCGAGGTCCGTGACAACGGGCGCGGCATCCCGGTCGACGTGGAGCCCAAGACGGGGCTCTCCGGCGTCGAGGTCGTGATGACGAAGCTGCACGCGGGCGGAAAGTTCGGCGGCGGCTCCTATGCCGCCTCGGGCGGTCTGCACGGCGTGGGCGCCTCGGTCGTCAACGCGCTCTCCGCGCGCCTGGACGTCGAGGTCGACCGCAACGGCTCGACGCACTCGATCAGCTTCCGCCGCGGCGTTCCCGGCATCTTCACGGAGCAGGGGGCGGAGAGCCCGTTCGATCCCGCCAACGGGCTGCGCAAGACCAAGCGGATCCCGAAGACCCGCACGGGCACCCGCACGAGGTACTGGGCCGACCGGCAGATCTTCCTGAAGGAAGCGAAGCTCAACCTGGAGACGCTGTACCAGCGCGCCCGTCAGACGGCGTTCCTGGTCCCCGGCCTCACCCTCGTCGTCCGCGACGAGCGCGGGATCGACGGCGCGCCCGTCATCGAGGAGACCTTCCACTACGACGGCGGCATCAGCGAATTCTGCGAGTACCTGGCGCAGGACAAGGCTGTCTGCGACGTCCAGCGGCTGACGGGGCAGGGCAGCTTCAAGGAGACCGTGCCGGTCCTGGACGAGCGGGGCCACATGATCCCGACCGAGGTCACCCGCGAGCTCGGGGTGGACATCGCGCTGCGCTGGGGCACCGGTTACGACACCGTCGTCAAGTCCTTCGTCAACATCATCGCCACCCCCAAGGGCGGCACCCACGTGACCGGTTTCGAGCGCTCTGTGACCAAGACGGTCAACGAGGTGCTCCGGTCCGCGAAGATGCTGCGTGTCGCCGAGGACGACATCGTCAAGGACGATGCGCTGGAGGGCCTGACCGCGGTCGTGACCGTACGGCTGGCGGAGCCGCAGTTCGAGGGGCAGACGAAAGAGGTACTGGGTACCTCCGCGGCCAATCGGATCGTCGCCAACGTCGTGGCCAAGGAGCTCAAGGCGTTCCTGACCTCCACCAAGCGGGATGCGAAAGCCCAGGCCAGGGCCGTACTGGAGAAGGCGGTGGCAGCCGCCCGTACCCGGATCGCCGCCCGTCAGCACAAGGATGCGCAGCGTCGCAAGACTGCCCTGGAGTCCTCCTCGCTGCCGGCGAAGCTCGCCGACTGCCGCAGTGACGACGTGGAGCGCAGCGAGCTGTTCATCGTGGAGGGCGACTCCGCGCTCGGCACCGCGAAACTGGCACGGAACAGCGAGTTCCAGGCGCTGCTGCCGATCCGCGGCAAGATCCTCAACGTTCAGAAGGCATCCGTCTCCGACATGCTGAAGAACGCCGAGTGCGGGGCGATCATCCAGGTCATAGGAGCCGGATCCGGCCGGACCTTCGACATCGACGCCGCCCGCTACGGCAAGATCGTCCTGCTGGTCGACGCCGATGTGGACGGGGCCCACATCCGCATCCTGCTGCTGACGCTCTTCCAGCGGTACATGCGTCCCATGGTCGAGGCGGGGCGCGTCTTCGCCGCGGTGCCCCCGCTGCACCGGATCGAGCTGGTCCAGCCGAAGAAGGGGCAGGACAAGTACATCTACACGTATTCGGACAACGAGCTGCGCCAGCGGCTGCTGGAGCTCCAGCGGAAGAACGTCCGGTACAAGGACTCGATCCAGCGCTACAAGGGTCTGGGGGAGATGGACGCCGACCAGCTGGCGGAGACGACCATGGACCCGCGCCACCGCACCCTGCGGAGGATCAACATCGGCGACCTGGAGTCGTCGGAGAAGGTCTTCGACCTGCTGATGGGCAACGAAGTGGCGCCTCGCAAGGAGTTCATCACCAGCTCGGCAGCCACGCTGGACCGTTCCCGCATCGACGTCTGACCGCGTCGTCCCCGGCATGGCGCCGGACCGAGCCGTTGTCTCCATCCACGGGTGGAGACAACGGCTCCACCCGTGATCCACCCCTGAGCCGATCCGCCGCGCGGGCCGTTTCCGTAGCGTCGAAGTGTCAGCACTTCCCGCTACTCGGAGGCGCCCATGCCCGGGCCCGTCAATGTCCTGGTCATCGTCGTGGTCATCGCTCTCGTCGTGGTCCGCCAGTGCTCGGCGCAGCAGATCCCGGGCGACCGCCGCTGGTGGGTCCTCCCGGGCCTGCTGCTGGTCATGGCACTGCGCGAACCCGGACTCGTGGATCCGCGCCATGCGGCGCTGTCCGTCGTCGTCCTGGGCGCCGAACTGGTCGTGGGTCTGGTCACCGGTGCCGGCTGGGCATGGACCACCCGGCTCTGGCGCACGGAGGACGGGACCCTCTGGGGCAAGGGCACCAGGGCGACCGCCTGCGTCTGGTGCGCGGGCCTCATCCTGCGAGCGGGCCTGTACGGGCTTGCCGCTGCCATGGGCATACATCAGGGCGGGCCCTCCCTGATGACGGCTCTCGCGGCCACCCTGCTGGTGCGCAGCGCCGTCCTGACCCGCCGGGCCTCGGAGATACCCGAGCCGTCCAGTGGTCCCGTCGAAGGCACGGCTTGCCGGCCGGTGTGGAAGGAGCGTGTGTGACTGCCGCTGCCTGGACGAGCTGGCCGTCGAAGGAGGCGCTCGCGCGGGAGACCCGTACCCGCTCACGGACCGTTGTCGGCCGGGTGGTGCGGACGGCCGGGCTGATCACCCTGATGCTGTGGGGGACTTTCACGGACGGCCCGTCCGGCCCGTGGGAGATCGTGGCCGGCCTCGCCGGGGTGGCAGGTTGCGCCGCGGTCGCCGTGGCCTTCTTCAGGGCCAGCCTGAAAAACCGCCTGTGGCCGTCGCTCGGCCTGTTGTTCCTGCTGATGCTCGCGGCGTTCGGGGCGCAGCAGGCAGGGGCCGACGTTCCCGCGACGGTGCTCTGGTGCGGCTGCGCCGTCACCGCGCTGGAGCGGCTTCCACTTGCCGTAGGTGTCCCGTGCACAGCTGTGGCGCTCATCGCCTACGCAGTGGTGAACACCGACGACTGGCTGACCACGGCCGTGACCACGGCCGGGCTCTGCCTCGCGGGGTACGTGCTGCGTCTGGACGCCGAGGCCCGTGGAAGCGCGCAGCGCCTCCTCGCCCAGGAGCGGGCGGCGCGGGTGGCGGAAGCCGAGACGGCCGCGCTGGACGAGCGGGCCCGGATCGCCCGGGAGATCCATGATGTGCTCGCGCACAGCCTCTCGGCGCAGTTGGTGCACCTGGAGGCGGCGCGCCTGCTGATCGAGAGGGAGCCGGCGGGGGAGTTCCGGGACCAGGTCCTGCAGCGGGTGGTCGCGGCCCGTTCCATGGCCCGTGAGGGGCTTGCCGAGACCCGGCAGGCACTTTCGGCCCTGCGCGGTGAAGTCTCGCCCGTGGAGGAGTTCCTGCGGCAGCTGGTGGGGGCCGAGCCGGTCGAGGTCAGGGTGGAGGGCGAGCAGCGGCCTCTGACCGCAGAGGCCTCGCAGACCGTCCGGCGCGTGGCGCAGGAGGCGCTCACCAATGTGCGCAAGCACGCGCCGGGGGCCAGGGTGCTGATCAGGCTGGAGTACGAACGGGACGCAGTCGCTCTGGAGGTCAGTGATTCGGGTGGGGACGGGGCCGGGGGAGAGCTCGCTGTCAGTGGCTCCGGCTACGGTCTGCCGGGGATGAGGGAGCGCGCCGAACTGCTGGGCGGCAGCCTGGAGGCCGGTCCCGGCAAGGAGGGGTTCGTGGTGAGTCTGCGAGTACCCGCGTGAACGCGCGGGTGGTGGTCGCCGACGATCAGTCGGTGGTGCGCGAGGGAATCGTGATGCTGCTGGGGTTGCTGCCCGGGATCGAGGTGGTCGGATCGGCGAAGGACGGGGAGGAGGCCGTCGCCCTGGTGGCCGAGCACGCCCCGGACGTCGTCCTGATGGACCTGCGGATGCCCCGTTGCGACGGCGTGGAGGCAACGCGCCGCATCCGCAGCGGCTTTCCCGGCACGCAGGTCGTGGTTCTGACGACCTTCGCCGACGACGAATCGCTCTTTCCGGCACTCCGGGCGGGAGCCCGTGGCTACCTGACCAAGGACGCCGGGGGTGACGAGATCGTGCGGGCCATCCAGGCCGTGCTCTCGGGCGAGGCGGGACTCTCGCCCACCATTCAGCGCCGTCTGGTGGAGCAGGTCACCGAGGGGCCGCGGCCGAGGAGCGGTGGAGCGGAGCTGCCCGACGGGATGACTCCCCGGGAGGCCGAAGTGCTCGTCCTGATCGCCGAGGGGATGTCCAACGCGGAGATCGCCCGTCGCCTCCATATTTCGCAGGCCACCGTGAAGAGCCACATCAACAACCTGTTCGCCAAGGGAGGGCTTCGCGACCGGGCCCAGGCGGTCCGTTATGCGTACGTTCGAGGGATCGCACAGCCGCCCGGGTCAACCTTCACCTGAAGAGGTGAAGTCCGGGGAATGAAGTGCCCGGGATCTTCCCGATCTGCCCATTCTTGGGTACGCGGCCGAAGTGGTCCGTGGACAAGGGGAGTTGTTCGGTGGAGAAGGAAGCAGGGCGCGAAGCCGCAGGGATGCGGCTCGATGACCCGTGGTACGACGCACTGGCATCCGGATGGGGGGAGCTGGACGGTACGGGAAGCTTCGCGCCCGTCGCGGTACCCGGCCCCGTCGCACCGGGGCGCGGCCACAGCGCCGCGGAGATCTATCTGGAGGTCCAGCGAAGCGAGGCCTTCCAGGAAGTGCGCCGCCGGTACCGGCGATTCGTCGTCCCCGCCACTGCCGCCTTCCTCGTCTGGTACCTCGCCTATGTCGTCACGGCGGTCACCGCACCCGGCCTGATGGCCCGCCCGGTGGCCGGAGCGGTCAACGTCGCCATGGTCGCGGGACTGGGGCAGTTCCTCACCACGTTCCTGCTCACGGGGGCGTACGCGCGGCACGCGCGGCTGCGAAGGGACCGCGCCGCGCTCGATCTGCGCTGGGACACCCAGGAGATGACGCGGGGGATCGGGCGTTGAGCGGGAACCACCAGACCCTGGCGCTCCTGCTGTTCAGCGCCTTCATCGCGGTCACCCTCGGCATCACGACCTGGGTGGGCCGCAACCGGCAGGGATCGGCCGAGGAGTTCTACGCGGGAGGCCGGCTGTTCTCGCCCATGGAGAACGGTTTCGCCATCGCCGGTGACTACATGTCGGCTGCATCGTTCCTCGGCATCTCCGGAGTGATCGCCCTCTACGGATACGACGGCATGCTCTACTCGGTCGGCTTCCTGGTCGCCTGGCTCGTCGTCCTGCTGCTCGTGGCGGAACTCGTCCGCAACTGCGGGCGGTTCACCCTTGCCGACGTGGTGGCGGCCCGCATGGCGGAGCGCCCGGTCCGGATCGCGGCAGGGACGTCGTCCGTCACCGTCTCCGTGCTCTACCTGGTGGCGCAGATGGTGGGGGCGGGCAGTCTCGTCGCCCTGCTCCTCGGTGGAACGAGCGGCGCCGCACGGTCCTGGACGGTCATCGGTGTCGGGGCGCTCATGGTCGTCTACGTGTCCCTCGGGGGCATGCGGGCCACCACCTGGATCCAGATCGTCAAGGCCGTACTGCTGATGGCGGGCACCGTTGTGCTCACCGTTCTGGTCCTGGTCCACTTCCACGGAAACTTCAACGAGCTGCTCAACTCCGCCGCCGGCCGCAGCGGTCACGGCAAGGAGTTCCTCTCACCCGGACTGCGCTACGGCGGGAGCTGGACGGCGCGCGTCGACTTCATCAGCCTGGGGCTGGCCCTGGTGCTCGGCACGGCGGGCCTTCCCCACATCCTGTCGCGCTTCTACACCGTGCCCACGGCCCGTGCCGCCCGCAGGTCCGTCGTCTGGTCCATCGGCCTCATCGGCAGCTTCTATCTGATGACGATCGTGCTCGGGTTCGGAGCAGCGGCGCTGGTCGGCTCGGCCGAGGTGCGCGCGTCGAACCCCGCCGGGAACACGGCCGTTCCGCTGCTCGCCCTGGTCCTCGGCGGCGGTGAGGGCTCGACGGGGGGAACGATTCTGTTCGCCGTGGTCGCCGCGGTGGCCTTCGCGACCATCCTCGCCGTGGTCGCCGGTATCACCCTCGCCTCGTCCGCCTCCGTCGCCCACGATCTGTACGCCTCACTCAGGCGACGGGGCTCCCGGCAGTACAGCGAGGTCGCCGTGGCCCGGGTGGCCGCGGCAGGCATCGGGGTGGCCGCCATCGGACTGGGCCTGCTCGCCCAGGACCTGAACGTGGCATTCCTGGTGGGTCTGGCCTTCGCGGTCGCTGCTTCGGCGAACCTGCCGGTGCTGCTCTTCTCGCTGTTCTGGCGGAAGTTCACCACGCGCGGGGCGGTCTGGTCGGTCTACGGCGGTCTGGTTCCCGCTGTGGTGCTCGTCCTGCTCTCCCCGGTCGTCTCGGGCAGCCCCACCTCCCTGTTCCCCGGGGTCGACATCCAGCTCTTCCCGTTGGAGAACCCCGGTCTCGTCTCCATCCCGCTGGGCTTCCTGGCCGGCTGGATCGGCACGGTCACCTCGGCCGAGCCGGCCGACGAGGCCAAGCATGCGGAGACCGAGGTGCGTGCGCTGACGGGAGCCGGTGCCGTGTGACCGGACAAGGGCTCACCGCCCCGCCCGCCCCCACCTCACCAGGTCGTTGCGAGCCATGCGGCCACCGCGGCGAGCACGATGAGGGCGCCGTTGAGACCCGTTTCCCGGACCTCGCTCCGGGACAGGTGCAGTACGGCTGCGAGCACCTGGAGCACGAGCAGGCCAAGGGCTGCCACCGTCGCGAGGACGGTCGCGATTCCCGTGAGCGGCGGCAGCACCAGACCGGCCGCACCGAGGATCTCGACGATGCCGATGACCCGGACCAGCCACATCGGAACCGTGTCCACCCAGCCCATCATGGGGGCCAGCTGCTCCTGTCTCTGGGCAACCTTCTTGCCACCCGCGTAGAGGTAGAACGCCGCCAGGAGCCCGGCGACGATCCAGTAGGCGATCTCCATTGTCGTCCTCCGTCATGGTTACGACTTGTAAGTAAGCACATGATCGGTGACTATCGGAACGCTTACAAAAGGCACACAGGTGTGCGTTGCGAACAGGGGGCGCCGATGTCGAAGTACCGCCACAGCTGCCTCATCCGGGGCGACGGGGGCCGGGCGATCCGGGGCATCCTCGACCGCATCGGTGACAAGTGGACCCTGCTGGTCGTCGCCACCCTGGACGGCGAACGCATGCGCTTCACCGAGCTCCAGCAGCGCATCCCCGGCATTTCGCAGCGCATGCTCACCCGCACGGTCCGGCACCTGGAGCGGGACGGCCTGGTTTCCCGCACCGTGTTCCCCGAGGTCCCGCCGCGGGTCGAGTACGAACTCACGGCGCGTGGACGCACCCTGATCGAGCCCGCCGTGAAGCTGGCGGAGTGGGCGGTCGACAACAACCCCGGCATCGAGCTCAGCCAGACCGCCTACGACTCGGAACACCCCGAGCCTCGGGCAGCCCACGTTGCGGACCGCCAAGAGCCGTAGAGCCCCGACGCCAGGTCATCGGCTGCCGGTGACCCACGCGTAGCGGTGTTCGGGACGCCCGGTCTCGCCGTAGCGCAGGGTCAGCCGGACGCGTCCCGACCGTTCCAGCAGCTTCAGGTAGCGCTGGGCGGTCTGCCGGCTCATCCCGGCGCTCTCCGCGATCTCCTGGGCGGAGAGCGGGCCGCCGGCGCCGCGGAGCGCGTCGCGGACGAGTTCGGCCGTCGTGGTCGAGTGGCCCTTGGGCAGATCGGGCTCGCCGGCCGCCCACAGGGCGCCGAAGAGCCGGTCCACCTCGCTCTGCTCCGCCTCGCCGCCGTTCTCCAGGGTGCTTCGCAACGCGGCGTACGCCTCCAGCTTGGTCCGCAGTCCCGCGTAGGTGAACGGCTTCACCAGGTACTGCAGGGCACCTTGGCGCATGGCCTCCTGGACGGTGGCGACATCGCGCGCCGCCGTCACCATGATCACGTCGGTGCGGTGGCCGAGGCTGCGCAGTTCCCGCACCACGGCCAGCCCACTGCGGTCGGGCATGTAGTGGTCCAGCAGGATCAGGTCCACCGGCTTCGCCTCGACCGCGGCGAGCGCGTCGGCGGCGCAGTGCGCCTGGGCGGTCACCCGGAAGCCGGGGACCTTCGAGACGTAGGCCGCATTGATCCGCGCGACTCGGACGTCGTCGTCGACGACCAGGACCTCGATCACTGCGCCGCTCCCGCCTTGTCGGATTCCGCTTCGGTCATGGCCTCGGGGAGTACGACGGCGAACAGGGCGCCGCCCTCGTCGGCCGCCTCCAGCGCCACGCTGCCGCCCTGCCGCTCGGCCAGCCGCCGCACCAGCGCGAGCCCGAGGCCGCGCTTGCCGTGCGCCGGTAGGTCCTTGGTCGACCAGCCCTCCGTGAAGATCGACTCACGCTGTGCGGGCGGGACCCCGGCACCGCTGTCGCGGACCCGCAGCACCACCGTACGGCCCTCGGCGCGCAGACCCACCTCGATCAGGGAACCGGCCGATCCGGCGGCCGCGTCCAGGGCGTTGTCGACCAGGTTGCCCACGATCGTCACCAGCCCGCGTGGATCGACGAGCCGGTCCGGAAGCAGACTTCCGGGAGCCATGCGCAGGGCCACACCACGCTCCGCGGCGACCGTTGCCTTGCCGACCAGCAGCGCGGCGAGCAGCGGGTCATGGACCTTTTCGGTGATCTGTTCCGCGGTGGCCCGGTGGACCCCGACGACCTCGGTGACGAACTCCCGCGCATCCTCGTGGAGCTCCAGCTCCAGCAGGCCGAGGAGTGTGTGCAGACGGTTGGCGTGCTCATGGTCCTGGGCGCGCAACGCGTCGATCAGGCCGCGGGTGGAGTCGAGTTCGCGGCCGAGGTGTTCGAGCTCCGTGCGGTCGCGGAGGGTGACGACCGCTCCTCCGTCGGCCGTCGGCATGCGGTTGGCGAGCAGCACCCGGCTGCCGCGGACGGTCAGCAGGTCCTCGCCCGCCACGTCGCCGGCCAGCACACCGGCGGTCCGCCCGGTGCCGAACACCTCGGCCAGCGCGCGGCCAGACACCTCGGGCCCGACCCCGAGCAGTCGTTGCGCCTCATCGTTCAGAAGGCGTATGCGGCCGCTGCGGTCGAGCGCCACAACCCCTTCCCGGATGCTGTGCAGCATCGCCTCGCGCTCCGTCAGCAGCGCGGCGATGTCGGAGAAGGCGAGATCGTGGGTCTGCCGCTGCAGGCGCCGGGAGATCAGGTAGGCGGCGAGCGCACCCACGGCCAGAGCGCCGCCCGCGTACGCGAACAGGCCGGGAATCGCCGCGAGGAGCCGGGCGCGGACGTTGTCGTAAGCGATGCCGACGGAGACCGCACCGGCTATGTGCCCGGAGTCGTCTCGCAACGGCACCTTGCCCCGGGCCGAGCGACCGAGCGTGCCGCTGTCGATCTCCATCACGTCCCGCCCCGCGAGTGCCTTTCCGGGATCGGTCGACACGACCCGCCCGATCCGGGCCTGATCGGGGTGCGACCAGCGCACCCCATGGCGGTCCATGACGACGACGTACTCGGCGCCCGTGGCACGTCTGATCCGCTCGGCGGCGGTCTGAACGGGGCCCCGGGGCGCCGGATCCGTGGTGAGCAGCGCCTCGGCGATCTGCGGCTGGGCGGCTGTGCTCTGCGCGATGGACAGGGCCCGGCGCATGGCCTGGTCGTCGAGTTGTGCGCTGAGGGGTGCCAGAAAGAGGCCGGTGGCGAGTACGGTGACGCCGGTGGCGATGGCCAGCTGCATCAGCAGTACCTGCGAGAAGACCCGCTGGGGCCAGCCGAGCCGGCGCGGCCTTCCGGCCGTGGGCGGTGGGGCGCTCATCGTGCAAACGGTAAAGGGCATTCCGGCGCTTTCCGAAATTCGTCTCGTTTCCAGCTCCACGCAATCGGCTTGCGTTTTTTGCGCTAATCTTGCGCGCATGACGCGACGACTTGCTCAGGTGGCACAGAAGGTTGGAGTCAGCGAGGCCACGGTCAGCCGGGTGCTCAACGGTAAGCCGGGCGTCTCCGACGCCACGCGGCAGGCCGTTCTGTCCGCGCTGGACGTCCTCGGCTACGAGCGCCCGACGCAGCTGCGCGGTGAACGGGCCCGTCTGGTGGGGCTGGTCCTGCCCGAGTTGCAGAACCCGATCTTCCCGGCCTTCGCCGAGGTGGTCGGCGGTGCGCTCGCCCAGCAGGGCCTGACCCCGGTGCTGTGCACCCAGACCAAGGGCGGAGTCTCCGAGGCGGACTACGTCGAGCTGCTTCTCCAGCAGCAGGTCTCGGGCGTGGTCTTCGCCGGTGGTCTCTACGCGCAGGCCGACGCCCCGCACGACCACTACAAGGTGCTGGCCGACCGGAAGATCCCCGTCGTCCTGATCAACGCCGCCATCGCCCACCTCGGCTTCCCCTGTGTCTCCTGCGACGACTCCGTGGCCGTCGAGCAGGCCTGGCGCCATCTGGTCTCGCTGGGCCACGAGCGCATCGGCCTGGTTCTCGGCCCCTCGGACCACATGCCTTCGCAGCGCAAGCTGGCGGCTGCCCGCGCGCTCGCCGAGGCGTCCGGCGCGACCATCCCGGACGAGTGGGTGACCAGGGCGATGTTCTCTCTGGAGGGCGGCCAGGCGGCGGCCGCGCGACTGCTGGAGCAGGGTGTCACCGGGTTCATCTGCGCCAGCGACCCGCTCGCCCTGGGGGCGGTGCGGGCGGCCCGCCGCCGGGGACTCTCGGTGCCCGAGGACGTCTCGGTCGTGGGCTACGACGACTCGGCGTTCATGAACTGCACCGAGCCGCCGCTCACCACCGTGCGTCAGCCGATCGAGGCCATGGGGCGGGCCGCTGTCGAACTGCTCTCCGTGCAGATCGGTGGCCGTGCCGTGCCCTCCGACGAGCTGCTCTTCGAGCCTGAGCTGGTGGTGCGGGGCTCGACGGCCCAGCCTCCGCGCGGCGCTTCCCGCTGATCGTCGCGAATTTACGTCGCGGACATCGCCTATTGCGACCGCGGCGTGGTGGCGGTCGGCTGCGGCTGGGGTGGCTGAGGTCCGGTGTACTGGCCGCTGGGGCGCATGCGCAGCGGACGCTCCCCGTACTCCTCCAGGGCGTGCGCGATCCAGCCCGCGGTGCGGGAGATCGCGAACACCGTCTCGCCCGCCTCCACGGCCATGTCCGAGGAGACGGACAGGACGGCCAGCGCCAGATCCACGTTGGCGTGCAGAGGTGTGTGCCGGGCGGCCGTGGCCACGACGTCACGGGCGGCGGCCAGGGCGGGCGCGGCCCGGGGGACCTCGGCGAGCAGTTCGAACAGGGTGCGGGCCCGGGGGTCCTCGCCGGCGTAGAGCCGGTGGCCGAGTCCCGGGACCCTGCGGCCGGTACGCAGATGGTCCGCGACCACCGGAGCCGCCCCGCCCCGCTCCAGAACCTCGGTGAGCATGCGGTGCGCCAGTCCGCTCGCGGCGCCGTGCAGAGGACCCTCCAGCACCCCGAGCCCTGCCGAGACCACGGCGTACGGATGGGCGCGGGCGGAGGCGGCGACCCTCGCCGCCAATGTGGAAGCGGCGAGATCGTGGTCGATCAGCAATCCCAGAGCGGTGTCCAGTACGGCCAGTGACGCGGCATCGGCCGAGCGACCGGTGAGTTTCGGCCAGAGTTGACGCGCGAGACCGGGAGGCGTCGGCCCTCCCGCCTCTTCCTCGGCGACCGTCGGCAGTGCGGCCGCCAGAGTCGGGATCAGGCTCCGGGCACCCCCGAGTACCGCCTCGCGCGACAGGTCGAAGCGGAGCGGATCCGCCGCCGCCGCCGCGACGACCGCCACCCGCAGCCGGTCCGTGGAGCCGCAGTGCGGGGGCAGCGCACCGACGGCGCGGCGGGCCGCGGAGAGCGCCTCGGCCGGCGCCGTGAAGCGGATGCCGGGCCGCAGCTCCCCGGTCCAGAGCCACTCCGCGACCTCCTCGTACGCATGGCGCCTGGCCAGCTCCGCGGCGTCCACGCCCCGGAAGTAGTACCGGTCGCTCCCGATGAGCGTGATGCCGGTGGGGAAGGACAGCGTGCCGGCCGCTGCGGTGGGCTCCCTGCGGCCCGTACGCCGTGCCAGGGCGTCGACCTCCGCCGCGTCGAACGTGCTTCCGCGCCCGCCCGGGGCGCGGCTGCTGCTGAGCTGCCCCCGGCTCACGTACGCGTACACCGTCTCGGGCTTCACGCCCAGGCGTTCCGCCGTCTCCCGCGTGCTGAGCCGCGGTGCCGGGGGCTCGGTGAAGCCGCTCGCGCCTGCTTGATCCGTCATGCTGTCCACCGTATCCATATTGATTCAATCAATGTTGACAGAACCAAAGTCAAGCATGGACAGTCGAATCAATGTCAGTAGTCATCGGAAGTCCAGCACCGGAATGTCTGTCTCCGGGATGCGCCCCGAATGCCATGGAGGAAGCAATGACGACCACCACCGCCACAGCACCGCTCGACGCCCCCCGGGGCCTCGCGGGCGTCGTGGTCACCGATACCGCGCTCGGGGACGTCCGGGGCCGCGAGGGCTTCTACCACTACCGGCAGTACTCGGCGATCGAGCTTGCGCAGACCCGCAGTTTCGAGGACGTCTGGTACCTGATGACCGAGGGCGAGCTGCCCGGACCGGCCGCCCGCGCCGACTTCGCCGCCCGCACCGCCGGACTGCGCCGTCTGCCCGACGAGGTCGGCCACGCCCTGCCCGCCATAGCCCGCGCGGGTGCAGCGGCCGGCCCCCTGGCGGGGCTGCGAACCGCGCTCTCCCTGCTCGGCGCCTCGGCCGGATTCCGGCCGGTGTACGACATCGGCGCAGGCCGGCGCCGCGACGACGCCCTGGCCGCCTGCGCAGCCGTCCCCACCGTGCTGACCGCCCTGTACCGCCTCGGCCGGGGGCTCGAACCGGTGGAACCGCGCGACGACCTGCCGTACGCGGCCAACTACCTCTACATGCTGACCGGTTCCGTGCCGGACGCCGACCGGGTCAGGGCCGTCGAGCAGTATCTGATCTCCACCGTCGACCACGGTTTCAACGCCTCCACCTTCACCGGCCGCGTCGTGGCCTCCACCGGCGCGGACGTCGCCGCCTGCCTCGTGGCCGCCGTCGGCGCGCTCTCCGGTCCGCTGCACGGCGGTGCGCCCAGCCGCGCCCTGGACACCCTGGACGCCATCGGCACCCCCGACCGCATCGACGGCTGGATCCGCGAGCGCGTACTCGCCGGCGACCGGATCATGGGCTTCGGACACCCGGTCTACCGCACCGAGGACCCGCGTTCGCGCATGCTGCGGTCCATCGCCCAGGGCTTCGGCGGCCCGCTCGTGGACTTCGCCGTAGAGGTGGAACGGCAGGTCGAGGCGATCCTCGCCGAGCTCAAGCCGGGGCGCGAACTGCACACCAACGTGGAGTTCTACGCCGGGGTGGTCATGGAACTGTGCGGGCTGCCCCGTGAGATGTTCACCCCGACCTTCTGCGCGGCGCGAGTGGTCGGCTGGAGCGCCAATATCCTGGAGCAGGCGGAGGACTCGAAGATCATCCGCCCGGCGGCCCGCTACGTCGGCCCGCCCCCGCCGCAGCCCGTCCCGGCAATGTGACATCGCAGAGAGGCCCCCGTTGAACGCGTCGCCCCCGCCCCCCGGCCGGAAGATCCCCGTCATCGTCCTTGCGGGGTTCCTCGGATCCGGCAAGACGACGCTGCTCAACCACCTCCTGCGCCATCGCGCGGGGAACCGCATCGGGGTGATCGTCAACGACTTCGGGTCCATCGAGATCGACGCCATGACCGTCTCGGGGCAGGTCGGCTCCGCCGTCTCGCTGGGCGGCGGCTGTCTGTGCTGCGCGGTCGACGTGAGCGAGCTGGACACCTACCTGGAGACCCTGACCCGGCCCGCCGCTCGCCTCGATGTGATCGTGATCGAGGCGAGCGGGCTCGCGGAACCTCAGGAACTCGTACGGATGATCCTGGCCAGTGACAACCCGCATGTCCTGTACGGGGGCCTGATCGAGGTGGTCGACGCCGCCGAGTTCGAGGCCACCCGGGAGCGCCACCCGGAGATCTTCCGGCATCTCGCCGTCGCCGACCTCGTCGTGCTGAACAAGACGGACCGGGCGGGGGAGAAGGAGCGGGAGCTCATCCGGGAGGCCGTCGCGGCGACCGGCAGTGTGGCGGCCGTCGTTCCCGCCACGTACGGGCGCATCGACCCGGAACTGCTCTTCGATCCGGCGCTGCGGCCCGACGGCGAGGAGAAGGCGCGGCAGCTCACCTTCGAGGACCTGTACCTGGAGGAGCGGGCGCACGAGGCCGGCGAGGAGCACGGGGAGCACCTGCACACGGCGTACGAGAGCGTCGACTTCACCTCCGACGTGCCGATGGACCCCCGACGGCTCATGGAGTTCCTGGACTCCCGGCCCGAGGGCCTCTACCGGATCAAGGGCTACGCCGACTTCGGTCCGGGCGATACGGACAATGCGTACGTGGTGCACGCCGTCGGCAGGTTCCTGCGATTCGCCCCCAGGTCCTGGACGCGCGGCGAGCCGCGGCTCACCCGGCTCGTGCTGATCGGATCCGGCATCGACGCCCAGGCCCTGCGCAAGGAACTGGAAGGCTGCACGGCGCCGGAGCCGCAGGGGGAAACGCCGCAGGACGCCGCACATGAGCGAGCGATGTGGGGCGTCCTGCGGTACGTGCAGCAGCCCGGCGACGACGCATGAGGTGCTGCGCCGCCGGGCTCGCGGCCTAAACGGGGCCGGCGATCACCGCGACCGGGCTCTCCAGCGGCGTCCCCGAACCGTCGCGCCGCGGATCGGCCGCGGGCAACGAGGCCGGCGTGCCGTTCTTCTGCGCGGCCCGGGCCGGCGTCGCACCCGCCCAGGCGAACACCAGCACGTCCTCGCCCTTCAGGAACCGCTGACAGCGCACCCCACCGGTGGCCCGGCCCTTACGCGGATACTGGTCGAACGGGGTGAGCTTGCACGTCAGCACGGAGTCGTCCAGCGTGCCGTGCGAACCCGCGACCGTGAACACCATGCCGTCCACCGCCGGATCCACCGCGGCGAACGAGAGCACCTCCGCCCCCTCCGCGAGCTTGACGCCCGCCATGCCGCCGGCGGGCCGGCCCTGCGGGCGCACCTGGGCCGCCGGGTAGCGCAGCAGCTGCGCGTCCGAGGTGATGAAGACCAGGTCCTCCTCGCCCGTGCGCAGCTCCGCCGCACCGACGATCCGGTCACCGTCCTTGAGGGTGATGACCTCCAGCTCGTCCTTGTTGGCGGGGTAGTCGGGCACCACGCGCTTCACGACGCCCTGCAGGGTGCCGATCGCCAGCCCCGGTGAGGACTCGTCGAGCGTGGTGAGGCAGACGACCTCCTCGTCCGCCTCCAGCGTGAGGAACTCGCCGACCATCGCCCCGCCCGACAGGTTGGGCGCCGCATGGGTGTCCGGCAGCTGGGGCAGGTCGATCACCGCGAGCCGCAACAGCCGCCCGGTGGACGTCACGACGCCGATGTCGCCACGCGCCGTGGCCGGCACCGCCGACACGATCACGTCGTGCTTGGACCGCTTGGCGTCCTCGGCGAACACGATCGGTTCGTCGTTGGCCGTACGCGCCAGCAGACCGGTCGAGGACAGCAGCGCCCGGCACGGGTCGTCCGCCACCTCCAGCGGCACCGAAGCGACCTGCGAACCGGCCGACTCCAGCAGCACCGTGCGCCGGTCGGTCCCGAACTTCTTCGCGACCAGCGCCAGTTCGGTGGAGACGAGCTTGCGCAGCTCGGCGTCCGATTCGAGGATCGCGGTCAGCTCGGCGATCTCGGCGTCGAGCCGGTCCCGCTCGCTCTCCAGCTCGATCCGGTCGAACCGGGTCAGCCGGCGCAGCGGCGTGTCCAGGATGTACTGCGTCTGGATCTCGCTCAGGGAGAAGTGCTCGATGAGCCGCTCCTTGGCCTGGGCCGAGTTGTCGCTGGAACGGATGAGGCGGATGACCTCGTCGATGTCGATCAGGGCGATCAGGAGGCCCTCGACCAGGTGCAGCCGGTTGCGGCGCTTGGTCCGGCGGAACTCGCTGCGCCGGCGCACCACGTCGAAGCGGTGGTCGAGGTAGACCTCCAGCAACTCCTTGAGGCCCAGCGTGAGCGGCTGTCCGTCGACCAGGGCCACGTTGTTGATGCCGAAGGACTCCTCCATCGGCGTCAGCTTGTAGAGCTGCTCCAGCACGGCCTCGGGGACGAAGCCGTTCTTGACCTCGATGACCAGGCGCAGACCGTGCGAGCGGTCCGTGAGGTCCTTCACGTCGGCGATGCCCTGCAGCTTCTTCGCCGAGACCAGGTCCTTGATCTTGGCGATCACCTTCTCCGGGCCGACGGTGAAGGGCAGTTCGGTGACGACCAGGCCCTTGCGGCGCGGCGTGACGTTCTCCACGGCGACGGTCGCGCGGATCTTGAACGAGCCGCGGCCGGCCGCGTACGCGTCCTTGATGCCGCCGAGCCCCACGATCCGCCCGCCGGTCGGCAGGTCGGGACCGGGCACGAACCGC
This sequence comes from Streptomyces sp. NPDC005761, assembly GCF_040630635.1. NCBI lineage: Bacteria > Bacillati > Actinomycetota > Actinomycetes > Kitasatosporales > Streptomycetaceae > Streptomyces > Streptomyces sp. NPDC005761. The sequence continues at coordinate 73,486 of NZ_JBEXXX010000024.1, forward strand.
ATCAAGGTCTCGAGGTCCGCGCCCGGATGCTTGATCAGATGCCGGGCGGCGGCGATGACCTCGCCCAGGTTGTGCGGCGGCATGTTGGTCGCCATGCCGACGGCGATACCGGTGGCGCCGTTGACCAGGAGGTTCGGGTAGGCGGCAGGCAGGACGACCGGCTCCTGCTCCTGGCCGTCGTAGTTCGACTGGAAGGCGACGGTGTCCTCGTCGATCGACTCCGTCATCAGCGAGGTCGCGTCGGCCATCCGGCACTCGGTGTACCGCATGGCGGCCGGCGGGTCGTCGTTGCCGAGGGAGCCGAAGTTCCCGTGCCCGTCGACGAGGGGGAGCCGCATGGAGAACGGCTGCGCCATCCGCACCAGCGCGTCGTAGATCGACGCGTCGCCGTGCGGGTGCAGCTTACCCATGACCTCGCCGACCACGCGGGCACACTTGACGAAGCCGCGGTCCGGGCGCAGGCCCATCTCGTTCATCTGGTACACGATGCGGCGGTGCACCGGCTTCATGCCGTCCCGGGCGTCGGGCAGGGCCCGTGAGTAGATCACCGAGTACGCGTACTCGAGGAAGGAGCCCTGCATTTCGTCGACGACGTCGATGTCGAGGATCTTCTCCTCGAAGTCGACCGGCGGCGGGGTCTTCGTGCTGCGGCGGGCCATCGCTGCTGCGACTCCTTCACGGATTCTGTTCGGGCAACCTCAGGTTCTGACGCGCACCATTGTGGACCGCCCCACTGACAACCCGGACCTCGACCCGTCCCAAAGGGCGTTCTCCACCCGTCCCGAGGCGCTCCGGGCCCTCTTTCCCGCTAACTTTCGCGGCACGGGAACTTCGCCAGGTGTCGGTGCGCTTGCTTACAGTGGCAGGTCTCGCAGTAAAACCAGTATCGCGATCGAAGGGACGTACATGCCCATGGGTCACACGGCCACAGCCCAGGCCGGCTCCGGCGGCTTGACAGCGACCGAGCACCGTCTGGCCAACGGCCTGCGCGTGGTGCTCTCCGAGGACCATCTGACCCCGGTCGCCGCGGTGTGCCTCTGGTACGACGTCGGTTCGCGCCACGAGGTCAAGGGCCGCACCGGTCTGGCTCACCTCTTCGAGCACCTGATGTTCCAGGGCTCCGGCCAGGTCAAGGGGAACGGACACTTCGAGCTGGTGCAAGGTGCCGGCGGCTCCCTCAACGGGACCACCAGCTTCGAGCGGACCAACTACTTCGAGACGATGCCGACGCACCAGCTGGAGCTGGCCCTGTGGCTCGAGGCCGACCGGATGGGCTCGCTGCTCGCCGCGCTCGACGAGGAGTCCATGGAGAACCAGCGCGACGTCGTCAAGAACGAACGCCGCCAGCGCTACGACAACGTCCCCTACGGCACCGCGTTCGAGAAGCTGACGGCTCTCGCCTACCCGGAGGGCCACCCGTACCACCACACCCCGATCGGCTCGATGGCCGATCTGGACGCGGCGACGCTCGAGGACGCGCGGACCTTCTTCCGTACGTACTACGCGCCGAACAACGCGGTCCTCTCCGTCGTCGGCGACATCGACCCCGAGCAGACGCTCGCCTGGATCGAGAAGTACTTCGGCACCATCCCCTCGCACGACGGCAAGCAGCCGCCGCGCGACGGCGCGCTGCCCGAGATCATCGGCGGCCAGCTGCGTGAGGAGGTCCGCGAGGAGGTCCCGGCACGTGCGCTGATGGCTGCCTACCGGCTGCCGCACGACGGCACCCGCGAGTGCGACGCCGCAGACCTCGCGCTGACGGTGCTGGGGGGTGGCGAGTCGTCCCGGCTGCACAACCGCCTGGTGCGCCGCGACCGGACGGCCGTCGCCGCCGGATTCGGGCTGCTGCGTCTCGCGGGCGCGCCCTCGCTCGGCTGGCTGGACGTCAAGACGTCCGGTGGTGTCGAGGTGGCGCAGATCGAGACCGCGGTCGACGAGGAGCTGGCCCGGTTCGCCGAGGAAGGCCCCACGCCCGAGGAGATGGAGCGCGCTCAGGCGCAGTTGGAGCGCGAGTGGCTGGACCGCCTCGGCACGGTCGCGGGCCGCGCCGACGAACTGTGCCGGTTCGCCGTGCTGTTCGGTGACCCGCAGCTCGCCCTGACGGCCGTGCACCGGGTGCTCGACGTGACGGCGGAGGAGGTCAAGGCGGCCGCCAGGGCCCAGCTGCGGCCCGACAACCGGGCGGTGCTGGTCTACGAGCCCCTCGAACCGGCCGAATCCGCCGAAGAGGCGGAAACAGACGCCGACACCGACACCGACGCGCACGAAGGAGCGGACAAGTGACCGACGCTGCCGCGACCGGAGTTTCGATGGAGTACCACCCGCAGCCCGCCCCGGGCGTGGCCAGGCCCTGGGCCTTCCCCGCGCCCGAGCGCGGCTCCCTGCCCAACGGCCTCACGGTGCTGCGCTGCCACCGCCCGGGCCAGCAGGTGGTCGCCGTCGAGATCTTCCTCGACGCCCCCCTGGACGCCGAACCCGAGGGTCTGGACGGGGTCGCCACGATCATGTCGCGCGCCCTGTCCGAGGGCACCGACAAGCAGAGCGCCGAGGAGTTCGCCGCCGAGCTCGAGCGCTGCGGGGCCACCCTGGACGCCCACGCCGACCACCCCGGTGTCCGGGTCTCCCTGGAGGTCCCGGCCTCCCGGCTGGCCAAGGCCCTCGGTCTGGTCGCCGAGGCACTGCGGGCGCCGGCCTTCGCCGACAGCGAGATCGAGCGGCTGGTGGGCAATCGGCTGGACGAGATCCCGCACGAGCAGGCCAACCCGGCCAGGCGTGCCGCCAAGCAGCTCTCCAAGGAGCTCTTCCCGGCCACGGCCCGCATGTCGCGCCCGCGCCAGGGCACCGAGGAGACCGTGGCCCGGATCGATGCCGCGGCCGTGCGCGCCTTCTACGACGCACACGTCCGCCCGTCCACCGCGACCGCCGTGGTCGTCGGGGACCTCACGGGCATCGACCTGGACGCGCTGCTCGCCGACACCGTCGGCGACTGGTCGGGCAACACCGCCGAGCCCCGCCCCGTCCCGCCGATCACCGCCGACGACGCGGGCCGCGTGGTGATCGTGGACCGTCCCGGCGCGGTACAGACACAGTTGCTGATCGGCCGGATCGGAGCGGACCGGCACGACAGCGTATGGCCGGCCCAGGTGCTCGGCACGTACTGCCTGGGAGGCACGCTCACCTCACGGCTCGACCGGGTGCTGCGCGAGGAGAAGGGTTACACCTACGGCGTGCGGGCGTTCGCCCAGGTGCTGCGCTCCTCGGCCCCGGCCTCCGCGTCCGGGGCGACGGGCGCCGCGATGCTCGCCATCAGTGGTTCCGTGGACACGGAGTCCACCGGCCCGGCGCTGGAGGACCTGTGGAAGGTCCTGCGGACCCTGGCCGCCGAAGGGCTGACGGACGCCGAGCGCGAGACGGCCGTGCAGAACCTCGTGGGTGTCGCCCCGCTGAAGTTCGAGACCGCTGCCTCCGTCGCCGGGACCCTCGCCGACCAGGTCGAGCAGCACCTCCCGGACGACTACCAGGCACAGCTGTACGCCCGCCTTGCCGAGACCGGCACGGTCGAGGCGACCGCGGCCGTGGTCAGCGCCTTCCCGGGGGACCGACTGGTCACGGTCCTGGTCGGAGACGCGTCGCAGATCGAGGAGCCTGTCCGGGCCCTCGGCATCGGAGAGGTGTCGGTCGTCACCGGCTGACCGGACACGTGCCCTGATAGCAGGGCAAAAGGAAACCTCTGACGGAGCGCGTTCCGTCAGAGGTTTCCTTTTTGTCTGTTTTGTTGGAGAGGTTGCCTGTCTGCCCTGTGGGATGCGCTACAAAACCGCCTGTCCGTTTGGTGCGGGGAAGTGCCCCCGTCTAGCGTCGGCTCGGCTGTCCGTCACTCGTATGCCGCATCCGCGACGTACCGGGCAGTCATCGCCGAGTCCCCGTCAGGCGCGAGCCTGGGGAGCCGGGGACCCACGCAGTCCCTGGGGTGAATCGGATGCCTGAGCCTCGCACGGGGCCTGGGGATCCGTAGGAGACCTTCCTGCTCCGAACCCGTCAGCTAACCCGGTAGGCGAGAAGGAAGGAAAGGACCAGCCACTTCATGGCGTTCACCCGTGCCACCGGGAAGCACCGTGCCCCGAGCCGTCTGACGCGCACCGGCGCGAAGGCCGTCGGCATCGCGACTCTGGCCACCGCCGGCGTCATCGGCGGACTGGCTTCCCCGGCGCTCGCCGCCGACACCGAGACCCCCGCCGTCAGCGAGACCGGCCTCTCCCAGGTCATCGCCATCGAAGGCACCCTCGCGGACCGGATCGACGCGCAGGCGGACGCGCAGCAGCACCAGGCCGACGTCGCCAAGAAGAAGGCCGAGGCCAAGAAGAAGGCGGAAGCCAAGAAGAAGGCCGACGCGAAGAAGAAGGCGGAGGCCAGGGCGAAGGCCGCAGCCAAGGCCAAGGCCGCCGCGAAGGCGAAGGCCGAGGCCCGCGAGAGCACGGCCCGTGCCGCCCGGTCCGCCGAGCGCACCCGGCTCGGCTCCTTCCAGCTCCCCGTGACCGGTTCGTACGTGAGCACCGGCTACAAGTCCAGCGGCTCCATGTGGTCCTCCGGCAGCCATTCCGGCATCGACTTCCACGCCGCATCCGGCAGCTCCGTCGTCGCCGTCGGCGCCGGCACGGTCGTCGAGGCCGGCTGGGGCGGGGCGTACGGCAACAACATCGTGCTGCGCATGACGGACGGCACGTACACCCAGTACGGCCACCTCTCCTCGATCGGCGTGTCCGTCGGGCAGAGCGTGGGCGCCGGCCAGCAGATCGGCCTCTCCGGCTCCACCGGCAACTCGACCGGCCCGCACCTGCACTTCGAGGCCCGCACCACGCCCTCGTACGGCTCGGACATGGACCCGGTCGCCTACCTGCGCGCTCACGGCGTCTCCGTCTGACCTCTCCGAAGACCCCTCGGCGAAGGCCCCGGCACCACGCCGGGGCCTTCGCCGTGTCCGCGGACAGGCACCGGCTCTGCGTGGGCGGCCGTGTCCCCGCCGGGTCCGCAGTCCGCACCGGCTGTGCCTTCCGGTCGGCCGTGGCGTGCCGGGCGGTTCCCCGACGGTCCGCAGCGGCGGTGCCCGAACGTCGGAGACCAAAAGATATTCATGAATTTCCACCCGCCGTCGGAAATGCGACCGCATTGCAATAGAGTCGCAGGACAGGCGTCGATCGGCCGCGTTCCGCGGGGATTAAGGCGGAGGTTCGGACATGCGCATTCCGGCGCATTCGGTATGCACGGCAATCCGTGAAGACATCGTCTCGGGTGTCTTCGAACGCGGCAGCCGACTCACCGAGGAGGTGCTCGCGCGCCGTTACGGGGTCTCCCGCGTCCCGGTGCGGGAAGCGCTGCGCACCCTGGAGTCCGAGGGGTTCGTGGTCACTCGCAGGCACGCCGGAGCCTGCGTCGCCGAGCCCACCGAGCAGGAGGCCGCCGACCTCCTGGAGGTCCGGATGCTGCTGGAGCCGCTAGGGGCGGCCCGCGCCGCCCACCGCCGCACGGACGCCCACCTCAAGGTGCTGCGCGGCCTGGTCAGGCTCGGTCAGGAGCGCGCCCGCCGGGGCGAGGGCGAGGACCTGCGCTCCTTGGGCGGCTGGTTCCACGAGACGCTCGCACAGGCCTCCGGCAGCCCCGGCCTGATCGCGCTGCTCACTCAGCTCCGGCACAAGACCGCCTGGATGTACGCGATCGAGCACCCGGCCCGTCCGGCCGATTCCTGGGCCGAGCACGGAGCCATCGTGGACGCCGTGGCGCGGGGGGACGCGGACAGGGCGAGGGCGCTGACCGCCCAGCACGCCGAGCGGGCCACCGCCGAGTACCGGCTTCGCCGTCCCGGCCGGCCGGGCGCCGTCACGGCCCGCACCGGCGGGGTGAGGACTTCGCAACATGCCGTAAACACCCCGAGTGGGCGGCATTAACAAACGCGCCGTATACAAAGAATGGCCATTCATTCAGGGCTTTCTTTCCGCTGCCCCGATTAAGTCATGTGAGGCCGTTCGGTGCCCCATGTCCTTTGCTGAACGAAAAGAGCCGCGACTCCCGGTCAAGGGTGCCGCGGCTCTTTCGCGGGAATATCCGCGGTCGTGACCCGTGGGGATCAGACGGTCTCCGGAAGCTCGTCGAGCCCCTCGGCGACCAGCTTGGAAAGACGGTCCAGAGCGGCTTCGGCGTTGTCGGCGTCGGACGCGAGGACGATCTCCTCGCCGCCCTGTGCGCCGAGACCGAGCACCGCGAGCATGGAGGCCGCGTTCACCGGGTTGCCGTCGGCCTTGGCGATGGTCACGGGGATGCCGGAAGCCGTGGCGGCACGGACGAAGATGGAAGCGGGGCGGGCGTGCAGGCCCTCGGCCCAACCGACGTTGACGCGGCGCTCAGCCATGGTTCTGCCCTTCACGAATCAATGGTTGTCTAGACCAGTCTCTCATGCAGGGCGCGATGCTCCGGCCGACCCGCGGGCCGCTTTCGCGCCCGCGCCCTGCCGTCGGCCGGCAACCCTCAGACTGCCCCGGCCCCGGCACCCACGCGACCGCTGGCGGAGCCGTACGCTTTGGCCATGCAGCCCTCTCCGGAGCAGAGTCCGCATCACGCCTACCCCGACCACTGGGAGGCGGACGTGGTGCTCCGGGACGGCGGCACCGCACGCATCCGGCCCATCACCACGGACGATGCCGAACGGCTGGTCAGCTTCTACGAGCAGGTCTCCGACGAGTCGAAGTACTACCGCTTCTTCGCTCCGTACCCCCGGCTCTCCGCCAAGGACGTCCACCGCTTCACCCATCACGACTACGTCGACCGGGTGGGCCTGGCCGTCACGGTGGGCGGCGAGTTCATCGCCACCGTCCGCTACGACCGGATCAACGCGCAGGGCAGGCCGGCATCCGCCCCGGCCGACGAGGCCGAGGTCGCCTTCCTCGTCCAGGACGCTCACCAGGGCCGAGGCGTCGCATCGGCCCTGCTCGAACACATCGCGGCCGTCGCGCGCGAGCGCGGCATCCGGCGCTTCGCCGCGGAGGTGCTGCCCGCCAACAACAAGATGATCAAGGTGTTCCGGGACGCCGGATACACCCAGCAGCGCAGCTTCGAGGACGGCTCCGTCCACCTCACCCTGGACCTCGAACCGACCGCGGAGTCGCTGGCCGTCCAGCGCGCCCGGGAACAGCGGGCCGAGGCCCGCTCCGTGCAGCGCCTGCTCGCCCCGGGCTCCGTCGCCGTCATCGGCGCGGGCCGCACCCCCGGCGGCGTCGGCCGTACGGTCCTGCGCAACCTCCTGGGCGCCGGTTTCACCGGCCGCACCTACGCCGTGAACAGGGCGTTCGCCGCCGATCAGGACACGATCGACGGCGTGCCCGCCCACCGTTCCCTCGGCGAGATCGGCGAACCGGTCGACCTCGCCGTCGTCGCCGTTCCCGCCGAGCGGGTTCCCGAGGCCGTCGCGGACTGCGGGGAGCACGGCGTCCAGGGGCTCGTCGTCCTCTCCGCCGGATACGCGGAGTGGGGGGCTGAGGGCCGCGAACGCCAGCGCGAACTGGTGCGCCAGGCCCGCTCGTACGGCATGCGCATCATCGGCCCCAACGCCTTCGGCATCATCAACAACTCCGAGACGGTCCGGCTCAACGCCTCCCTCGCACCCGAGCGGCCCGCCTCCGGACGCATCGGCCTGTTCACCCAGTCCGGCGCGATCGGCATCGCCCTGCTCTCCGGGCTCTACCGGCGCGGCGCGGGGCTCTCCACGTTCATCTCCGCCGGCAACCGCGCCGACATCTCCGGCAACGACTTCCTCCAGTACTGGTACGAGGACCCGGACACCGACGTCGCCCTGCTGTACCTGGAGTCGCTCGGCAACCCCCGCAAGTTCACCCGCCTCGCCCGGCGGACCGGGGCCGTGAAGCCGGTGGTCGTGGTGAAGGGCGCCCGGCACAGCGGCTCCACGCCACCCGGCCACGCGGTCCCCGTCAGCCGGATCCCGGACGCCACCGTCTCCGCGCTGATGCGACAGGCGGGCGTGATCCGCGTCGACACCGTGACGGAGATGGTCGACGCGGGCCTGCTCCTCGCGGACCAGCCGCTCCCGGCCGGCGGACGGGTGGCGATCCTCGGCAACTCGGAGTCGCTCGGCCTGCTCACGTACGACGCCTGCCTCGCGGAGGGACTGCGCCCGCGCCCGCCCGTCGACCTCACCACGGCCGCCACCCCGCAGGACTTCCGGGACGCGCTGGCCGAGGCCCTGGCCGACGACGGCTGCGACGCGGTCGTGGTGACGGCGATCCCGTGGGTGGGCGAGAACGGCGAGGCGGAGTCGGGCGACGGGGAGGTCCTGGCCACGGCGCTGCACGCGGCGGCCGCGACCGGCCCGGCCAAGCCGGTGGCCGTGGTCCATGTGGAGATCGGCGGCCTCGCCGAGGCCCTGGCCGCCGCGACCAGCACGGTGGCGCAGCAACGGCCGGCAACGGCGGCGCCCGCCCTCGGGGCACCGGGGCGACCCGCAGGCGCCGCTCCCGAGCGGCCGGGCGGACCGGACACAGGGACGACCGCCACCGGCCGGCCGGCCCCCACCCCCGACAAGGCCTCCGACGACGCGGTCCCCCCGTCCGACGCCCCCCGCTCCGTGGGACGGATCCCCGCCTACCCCGCTGCCGAACGCGCGGTCCGGGCACTGGCCGAGGCCGTGCGGTACGCCCAGTGGCGACGCCAGGCCGCCGTGCCCGGAAAGGTGCCCGAGTTCCTCGACGACACCATCGACGAATCCGCCGCGGGCGTCCTCATCGACTCCCTGCTCGGCCAGGACCCCGATCCGCGCGGCAGGCCCCTGGAGCCCGACGAGGCCCGCGCGCTGCTCGCCTCCTACGGCGTCACCGTCCGGCCGACCCTTCCGGCCCCAGGCCCGGAAGAGGCCGTCACCGCGGCGGCGCGGCTCGGCTACCCGGTGGCGCTGAAGACGACAGCACCTCATCTGCGCCACCGGGCCGACCTCGGCGGAGTCCGCCTGGACCTCGACGGCGAGGCCGCGCTGCGCCGGGCGTACGGCGAACTGACCGACCTGCTCGGCAAGCCCGCCGAGCTCCGGCCCGTCGTGCAGGCGATGGCCCCGCGCGGCGTCGACACCGTCGTGCGCGCCACCATCGACCCGGCGGCCGGTGCCGTCCTCTCCTTCGGTCTGGCGGGTGCGCCCTCCGAGCTCCTCGGCGACACCGCGCACCGTCTGGTCCCCGCCACCGACCGCGACGCCGCGGAACTGATCCGGTCCATCCGGGCGGCCCCGGTCCTCTTCGGCTGGCGCGGATCGGCGCCCGTGGACACGGCCGCGCTGGAGGAGTTGCTGCTGCGGGTCTCACGGCTGGTCGACGACCACCCGGAGGTGGTCTCCATCGCCCTGGAACCGGTCGTGGTCGCCACCCACGGGCTGACCGTCCTCGGTGCGAGCGTCCGGCTCTCGCCGCCGCCGGCCCGGACCGACCTCGGCCCCCGCCGCCTGTCCAACTACTGACCCGGCCGGTCTCCCTCCCCCGTCCGGTGAGGGCGGCGGGACGTCCCCGGCAGCCACCGGCCCCCCGTAGGATGGTGCGTATGGCTAAGACCGGTACGACGACCCAGGGGCTGCGCGCGGCGATCGAGCGCAGCGGCTACTACCCGGCCCTCGTGGCCGAGGCGGTGGAGGCCGCCGTGGGCGGTGAGCCGGTCGCTTCGTACCTGGTGCACCAGGAGACGACCTTCGACTCCAACGAGGTGCGCAGGCACGTCACGGTCCTGGTGCTCACGGACACCCGCTTCATCGTCAGCCACACCGACGAGCAGAACGCGGACACCAGCTCCCCGACGCCGTACGCGACCACCTCCACCGAGTCGGTCAAGCTCGACCGGATCTCCTCGGTCGTGGTCAGCCGGGTCGTGGCCAACCCGGAGAAGTACGTCCCGGGCACACTGCCCCGCGAGGTCGTCCTGACCATCGGCTGGGGTGCCGTCTCCCGGATCGACCTGGAACCGGCCGCCTGTGGCGACCCCAACTGCGAGGCCGACCACGGCTACACCGGCAGCTCCACCGCCGACGACCTGAGCCTGCGGGTCAGCGAGGCCGGCGACGGCCCCGACACCGTGCGCCAGACGCTCGCGTTCGCCCAGGCGCTCTCCGAGGCCACGGCCGTGACCTCGGCGGCCGGCCGCTGATGCCTCACCCGGCCTGGCAGGACGACCCCGTCCTGCTGCCCGTCGACACCGCCCCCGTCCCGGAGTACGGCAGCGGTTCTCTCGCGGACCTGCTCCCCACGCTCGTCGCGGGACAGGGCGTCCCCGGTTTCACGGCGGCGATCCCCGAGCTCGCGCCCGCCGACCGTAACTGCGTCTTCCTGATCGACGGTCTCGGCTGGGAGCAGATCAAGGCACACCCCGACGAGGCGCCCTTCCTGCACTCCCTCCTGCCCACGTCACGCGGCGGCACCGGCCGCCCGGTCACCGCCGGTTTCCCGGCCACCACCGCCACCTCGCTGGCCTCCGTCGGCACCGGCCTCCCGCCGGGCGAGCACGGCCTGCCCGGCTACACGGCCCGCAACCCGGAGACAGGCGAGCTGATGAACCAGCTCCGCTGGAAGCCGTGGACACCTCCGAAGGTCTGGCAGCCGTACCCCACCGTCTTCCAGCTGGCCGACGCCGCCGGAGTGCGTACCGCCCAGGTCTCCGCCCCCACCTTCGAGCAGACCCCGCTGACCAAGGTCGCGCTCAGCGGCGGATCCTTCCTCGGCCGGCTCACCGGTGAGGAACGGATGGACGTCGCCGCCGAACGGCTGGCCGCCGGTGACCGGTCCCTCGTCTACACGTACTACAGCGAGGTCGACGGCAAGGGACACCGCTTCGGCGTCGACTCCGACGCCTGGCGCGGTCAGCTCATGTACGTCGACGGGCTGGCCAGGCGCCTCGCAGAGCAGCTTCCGCCGCGCTCGGCGCTGTACATCACCGCCGACCACGGCATGATCGACATCCCGTTCGACGAGCAGTCCAGGATCGACTTCGACGAGGACTGGGAGCTGCGCGCGGGCGTCGCACTGCTCGGCGGTGAGGGGCGCGCCCGGCACGTCTACGCCGTCCCCGGCGCCGAGGCCGATGTGCTGACGGTCTGGCGCGAGGTGCTCGGCGAGCAGTTCTGGGTGGCGAGCCGTGACGAGGCCGTAGCGGCGGGCTGGTTCGGCCCGCGGATCGACGAGCGCGTCCTCGGCAGGATCGGGGACGTGGTCGCCGCGGCCCACGACGACGTGGTGATCACCGCATCGGTCAACGAGCCGCACGAATCCGCGATGGTCGGCATGCACGGTTCGATGACGCCCGTCGAGCAGCTCGTCCCGCTCCTCGAAGTACGTACCTAGATCCGTCCTCTGCCCAGCCCACCCCCTCGCCCGACCCGAAAGGTGCTCACCCCGCCATGCCCGAGCTTGTGTTCTTCTCCGGAACGATGGACTGCGGAAAGAGCACGCTGGCCCTCCAGATCGGACACAACCGTTCGGCACGCGGGCTCCAAGGCGTGATCTTCACCCGCGACGACCGGGCGGGGGAGGGGAAGCTGTCCTCGCGGCTGGGCCTGGTGACGGAGGCGGTGGAGGCGGCGCCGGGCATGGATCTCTACGCGTACCTGGTGGGGCAGATGTCGCACGGGGGCCGGGTGGACTACGTGATCGTGGACGAGGCGCAGTTCCTCGATCCCGAGCAGGTGGGCCAGCTGGCTTATGTCGTGGACGAGCTGGGCCTGGACGTCTTCGCCTTCGGCATCACGACCGACTTCCGTACGAAACTCTTCCCCGGCTCCCAGCGGCTGATCGAACTGGCCGATCGTATAGAGACGTTGCAGGTCGAGGCGATGTGCTGGTGCGGCGCCCGCGCCACGCACAACGCCCGGACGGTGCGCGGGGAGATGGTGGTCGAGGGCGCTCAGGTCGTGGTCGGCGACGTCGACCGGTCGCCGGGAGAGGTCGGCTACGAGGTGCTCTGCCGCCGCCACCACCACCGCCGCCTGACCGCTGCGACAGCCCGTGCGGCGGCGCTGTCCCCGGACACCCTGCCGGTGGCCTCCACCTGACAGCACGTGCCCCCGGTGGTGAAACGCCGCTGGGTACTGACCTCAGGAAGCCGGGGCTCCGGGTGCGGCGACCGAGCCCGTGTAGCCGCTCTGTGTCGTGAGGTAGAGGACACCGCCCAGGCAGAGTGGCTCGGCGAGCGGCCCGAGATCCAGGCGAAGGCCCGCGGGAGTGGGCAGGCGTACGGCCCCGGAGGTGGAGCCGTCGGTGATGTCGAGCGTCCGTAGCTCGTGGCGTCCCACGGCGAAGACGCGGTCGTCGGCGAGCGCGATGCCACCGGTCGCGGCCGGTGCGGTGCGGTCCCAGAGGGGCTTGCCCGTACGCCAGTCGAAACCCTTCAGCCGTCCGCTCGTATCCCGCAGGACGAGGACGCCGCGGTCACCCGCCACCGGCGCGGCGGCGGGTGCGACCGAGGGGGCCAGAGTCCGCCGTGTCGCCAGCGTGGCCGGGGTGAGGAGGGTGACGCCCCGGTGCCGGGTCGACCAGCACAGCAGCGTGTCGTCGTGCGCGAGCAGACCGGAGCAGTCGACGTCGTCGCGGATCCGGGGCACGGGCACGGCTTCGTTGGTGTCCAGAGAGCCCACCGACCCGTCGGTCAGCGTCAGATAGACGTGGTCGTCGTGGACGACCAAGGGGCCGTTCGCGTCCGGAAGGTGGCCCGACCACTCCTGGGCACCGTCCCGCGTGCGCAGGGCCTTCACCTCGACGAGTTCGGCATCGGAGTCCGCCTGGTCGTCGACGTTCGCCACGTACAGCCTGCCGGCCGCGTAGGAGAGGGCGCGCAGGCCAGTGAAACTCATTCTCTGGTACCGCCACTTGACGAGCCCGGTCGCCGCGTCCACGGCGCTGACGCCGGCCTGTGCGGGCACGAAGAAGAGGGTGCCGTCCGTGACGGGGGCGATGGCGGGATCGCCCGGCGGTGTCTCCGGGAAGTTGTCGTCGCTCGTCCTGCTCTCGGCGAAACCCTCGGTACGCCACTTCTCCTCGCCGGTGGCCAGATCGAGGGCGCGGGATGCGCCGTGACCGTCACCGCAGACGAGCAGCCCGGCACCGGCAGCGCAACCGCCGGTGTTTCCCGTGCCCTTGACGCTCTGGGCCCAGGGGCGCCAGCCGGCAGGGCGCTGTTTCGCGTCGAGTGCGGTGGCGCTGAACTCGCCGCTGTGCCCGGCGTCGGCGTCCGGAAGGGCGAGCGGACCGGTCCGCTCCTGTTTCGGCTTGCCTTCCGCCGCGGGGGCCGGGGTGGGCGTGGTGTCGTCGTGCAGCACCACGGCCAGCGTGACGGCGAGCGCGGTGACCAGGGCCGCGGCCCCCGCGACCAACGGCCAACGACGCGGCGCGGTGGGCGGTGCCGAAGGCGGCGGTACGGGACGCCCGGAGAGCGCCGTCGGTGAGGGCGGCGCCACGAGGGGCGGCGCAGGTGCCGCGGCAGACGTTGCCGCTTGCTCCAACGGGACGGTGCCCGCCGCCTGTTCGCACCGTTCCACGGATTCGCGGTGGGCGGCGACGAGGGAGAGGTAGGACGCGGGCCACAGCGGCTCGCCGAGGGCGGCGGCGGACAGTTCCGCCGCCAGTTCCGCAGCCGTGGGGCGCGCCGCCGGATCGGGTCGGAGACACTGGCTGACCATGTCGCGCAGCGGCGATGGCAGCTTGGACAGGTCCGCCGCGCCCGAAGCGATGCGGTACAGCACCGACGCCGGTTCCTCGTCGTCGAAGGGGCCGCGGCCCGTCGCGGCGAAGCACAGGACCGCGCCCAGGCAGAACACGTCCGATGCGGGTACCTGTCCGTTGCCGCTGATCAGGACCTCGGGCGACATGTAACCCGGCGTTCCGATCAGCAGGCCCGTCGCGGTGAGGGCCGTCGCGTCAAAAGCCTGTGCGATGCCGAAGTCGATCAGGCGCGGCCCGTCGGCACCGAGCAGCACATTGCCGGGTTTGAGGTCGCGGTGCAGGATACGAGCGGTGTGCACCGCGTCGAGCGCCCGGGCGAGCCCCGCGCCCAGGATTCGTACGGCGGGGACCGGCAGTGGGCCGCACCGGGCCACCGCTTCGCCGAGCGCGGGCCCGGCGACGTACTCCGTCGCCAACCAGGGGACCGGGGCGTCGGCGTCGCCGTCGAGGAGCGCGGCGGTGAAGGGCCCCGTGACCGCACGCGCCGCCTGGATCTCGCGGCGGAAGCGCGTCCGGAAGTCGGCGTCGGGGTCGCTCCCGTCGGTCGGGGTCTTCACGGTCTTCACGGCGACGAGTGGCCCGGCCACCACTCCGCCCGAGACTTCCCGGCGGGCCAGGAACACCTCGCCCATCCCGCCCGCGCCGATCCGGCCGATGAGCCGGTACGGGCCGACGCGTCGGACCGGCCCCTGCCAGGGGGTCAGCACGGCCGGTCCTCGTCCGCAGCGAGCGGATCGCTCACGGCAGCCTCACCGAGGAAATCGTGCCGTGGTCGAAGACCACGTGGGCCACGCCCCCCAGCATCAGGATCTGCGGCGGACGGACCTGGTCACGGATGACGAGTATGTTCCCGTCGTTCTGGGCCTCGCTGCGATCGCCGGGAGCGCCAGGCAGCGGGACGACTCGCGGTTTGCCGAGATGCCCGCTTCGCGTGTCCAGCGGCGCCAGGTAGAGGGCGTGGTTGTCGGCGAACACCGCCTGGCCGTCGGCCAGGAGCGGGTCGGACACGCTCGGTCCGACCACGGGGGACTTCAGGGTCTGCCGCTGCTTGCCGGTGCGAAGATCCGTCAGGGTGATGAGGCCGGTGTCGTTGTTGTCGTCGCTGTGCCGGGCGAGGGAGTACGTACTGTCAGTCGCCGTGACGGTGACATCGACCTGCGTGGTCTTCTGGTCGAGCAGGTACGAGTAGTGGCCCACGGGCTCGAGGGTGCGAGGTGTGTAGCGCTCGACCCGGATCTCGACGTTCTCCCCGTTCGGGTCCGGCTCCTCCTCGGTGACCCTGTCGTCGCACTGGATCGTGCCGCCGCCGGAGAACACGGTGCGGCAGCCGGTGCCCGTCGCCGGCGCCGCACGGCCGAGAACGACGCCTTTGCGGGCGTCGACCGCGACGAGTCCGTCGGGCGTGTGCGCGTACACCACGCCGTCGATCAGCGCCCGGGCGGCGTACCGGCCCTCTTCGGCCTGGCTCGGACCGTCGCTCTCGTCGAGCGGGAGGTCCCATCGGGTGCTGCCGTCGGTGACGTCGTACGCGCGCAGGGAGGCGCCCTTCGGCGTCTCGCTCACGTTCTTGCCCTCCACGGTGGCGATGACCGTGTCATCGGCCAGCAGGGGCTGTGCGCTGAACTCCCCCTGCCCCGGAGGGGGCGCGGTTTGCCAGAGCACGTCACCGGTGCGCGAGTCGCGCAGCTGCAGCTCGCCGTCCGATGCGATCAGGGCGCGCCCGCCCCTCACCTGCGGAGCAAGCGAGTCGCCCGCCATGAGCAGATTGCCACTCTTCCCGAAATAGGCCTCGCCCGGGCCGTCCTGGGCGCCGGACGCGCCGCCGGAGACCCACAGTCGATGCCCGTCGGCTGCCGAGACCGCTTCGTACGTGCCATCGGTCAGCAGACACACAACGGCCCGGGTGTCCGCGGAGCAGCTCATGCGCGCTCCGCCCAGCCGGGCCTGCCAGGGCTTCCAGCCGGGGGCCCGCTGCGCGGCGAACTGAGGTACGTAGCCGCTGCGGTCGACGGTGCCGGAGCCGTCGACGCCCGCGCGGGCCACGAGCTGAGCAGGTGTCAGAGTCGTCGTCGGGGCGGGCACACCGCCGGCGCCGGTCCCGTCCCCGTCGCCCGTGCCCCGTAGGGCCAGATACGCGCCCACACCCGCCCCGGCGACAGCCACCGCCGCCACCACGGCTAGCGCTCGGAGCCGTCGGTGGTGGGGCGCCGGGTGCGCGGCAGGCATCGGCGGGGTGGGCCCCATGGTCGGGAACTGGTGCGGAGCCAGGGTGCCCGCACCGAGTGGGCCTTTGGCGGACGGCTCCTGGGCGGCGGCGGGAGTCGGTAGCGGCAGCAGCGCGGACCCGGTCGCACACAGCGCTGTCACGTCGCGGTGCTCGGCCTGGATGTCCAGGACCACGGGGGCCGGCCAGCCGGCCCCGGAGCCACTGCCTTCCTCGCCGTGCGTCGCGCGCAGTGCGGCGAACCGCTCCACGAGTTCGTCCGCGGTCGGCCTCGATGCCGGATCCTTCGCCAGGGATGCCGTGATCAGGGGCACCAGTTCGGTGGGAAGCCCGTCGAGCGGGGCGTCGACCTCCGCCACGCGGTAGAGCACCGCCGCGACCGGCCCGTTCCCGAACAGATCCCGGCCCGTGGCCGCGTAGGCAAGGACCGACGCCAGGCAGAACACATCGGAGGCGGACACCACGAGGCGCCCACCGGCGATGTGCTCCGGTGACATATAGGCGGGCGTGCCGACCATGTGTCCTGTCGAGGTCAGGGTCGTGGCGGTGCGGGTCCGGGCCACGCCGAAGTCGATCAGCCGCGGCCCATCCGCGGCGAGCAGCACGTTCGCCGGCTTCAGGTCGCGGTGCGTCGCGCCTGCGGCGTGCACTGCCAACAGTGCCCGGGCCATGTCCTCGCCGAGCCGGGCGAGGGCCCCGGACGGCAGAGGGCCGTGCCGCCCCACTGCCTGGGCCAGGGTCGGCCCCACCACGAACTCCGTCGCCAGCCACGGCAGATCGCCCGTCATATCGCTGTCTGTGAGGCGTGCCACGTAAGGGCTGGTCACCGATGCGGCGACTGCTGCCTCCCGGGCAAAGCGCCGCAGATACTCCTCGTCCCTCGCCACCTCGTTGCGGATCACCTTCATGGCCACGAGGTCCGCCGGTCCGTATCCGGCGTCGAGGCGCTCCGGACGGGCCAGGAAGACCTCGCCCATGCCTCCCGCACCCAGCCGCGCCAGCGTCACGTACGGTCCGACAGTGCGCGGTGACGTCCCACGTAATTGCCCCAGCATCCGACGCCCCTCAAATCCCCCGACCAGCACGCGCGTTCCGACAGTCTGCCACGCAGCCGCGCACGGCGATCCGGGCGGACGTCGATGGTGTGGCCTCCTGCCCGCACCGCCGTCGCAGCCGCAGGTCCGGTGTCTCCACCCATGGGGGCAGGCCGCCGAATCAGGCCGCTCGAAGCGCAGGAGCGAGGCTATTGCGCCGATCACCCACCGTCGTACACCAGTTGGCCTATCTTACTTTCGTGAAACCGCTGACTCCCGAGGATCCCGCCCGCATCGGCCCGTACCGCCTGATCGCCCGGCTGGGTGAGGGCGGTATGGGGCTGGTCTATCTGGGCAGGTCCGAGGCCGGACGTACCGTGGCAGTCAAGGTCGTGCAGGCCGAGTATGCCGGGAACCAGGAGTTCCGCAGGCGGTTCGCCCGTGAGGTGGCGGCCGCGCGCCGGGTGGGCGGTCACTGGACCGCGGAGGTGCTCGACGCCGACCCCGAGGCCGCGGTGCCCTGGGTGGCGACCCGGTACATCCCGGGGCCCGACCTGAGCGCCGTCGTCGCCAACGACTTCGGCCCCCTGCCCGAGTACTCCGTCCGCATCCTCGCCAACCGCCTGGCCCTCGCCCTGCAGGCGGTGCACGAGGCGGGCCTGATCCACCGTGACCTCAAGCCGTCCAATGTCCTCGTCACCGTGGACGGGCCCCGCGTCATCGACTTCGGCATCGCCCGGGCCATGGACAGCCTCGCCGGGGACAGCCTGCACACGCGCACGGGCATGCTGATCGGATCCCCGGGCTTCATGTCACCCGAGCAGGTCCGCGGCCTCGAACTCACCCCGGCCAGCGACATCTTCTGTCTGGGAGCCGTCCTCGTCCACGCGGCCACCGGGCGCCTGCTCTTCGGAGCCGCGGACACCGGCCTGCCCGCCCATCTCTTCCGGATCGCCGAGGACGAGCCGGATCTCACCGGCGTACCGGAGAGCCTGGCCGGTCTCGTCCGCGCGTGTCTGGAGAAGGACCCCGCCAAGCGGCCCACGCCCCAGGAGGTGGCCGCGCGCACGGCGCAGGATTCGGCGACCGAATGGCTGCCGGGCGCGATTCTCGCGCAGCTCGGACGCCATGCGGCCCAACTGCTGGACTACGCTCCCGAACTGCCCGTGGACGCACCCGTGACGGGGTCGGATCTGCTGGTCAAGGCCGTGCAGCCGCAACCCCTGCCGCCGCCGCCCGCCTACGCCCCGACCGCCCCGGCGCAGATCAGTCCGCCGCCGGGATTCGGACCGCCGCCCCAGGGCACCTGGTCCACATTCCCGTCGCCCTTCCTTCAGGACGGGGCGCCGCCGCATCCCCGGCGCTGGTGGGGGCTGGTGGTGATCGCCCTGGCGCAACTGATGGTGCTGTTCGACGCGACCACGTTCAACATGGCGGCGCCGGCCGTCCAGGCCGACCTGGGCATGAGCGGCGACAGTCTGAGCTCGATGTTCACGGCGTACACGCTGTCGTTCGGCGGCCTGCTGCTGGTGGGTGGGAATCTCGCGGACCGCATGGGACGCAAACGTGTGTTCGTGATCGGCCTGGTCGGTTGTGTGCTGGCGTCCGCGCTCGCCGGTACGGCCGACAGCTCCGGCCTGCTGATCCTGGCCCGTCTTCTGCAGGGCACCTCCGCCGCACTGCTGACCCCGGCCGCGCTGGCCCTGGTCAGCACCGGATTCGATGGCCCGAAGGAACGGGGCCGGGCCCTGGGGATCTACGCCGCCGTCGCCGGAGGCGGCACGGCACTGGCCGTGCTCGTCTCCGGAACGCTCATGGAGAGCCTCTCGTGGCGAGTCTCGCTCTATGTCTGCATCCCCTTCGCCGTGATCGCGCTGATCGGTGCGGCGACCCTCGTACACGAGCGTCCCGGAAGCACCGATGCCCGCACGGACACGGCAGGAACGGTGCTCGGCACCGGCGGACTCATCGCCCTCACCTACGGCCTCGCCCAGGCCGATCCGCGCGGCTGGACCGACCCGCTGGTCCTGGGCCTGCTGACGGTGGGCACCCTCCTGCTCGTTGTCTTCCTCGTACGGCAGACCATGCGGACGGACTCCTTCCCTTCGACGTCCGGCGTCACGGGAGCGGACCGTCTCGGCTGCTTCCTCGTCATGCTGCCGACCGGGTTCGGCGTCATGACATCGTTCGTGGCCGTGGACGTCTTCCTGACGAACGTCCGCCGTGACACCCTTCTCGATGCCGGCGTGGCCTTCCTGCCCATGGTCGCCGCAGTAACCATCGGCTCCACGCAGGTGTCCGCCCGCCTGCTGCCCCGCGTCGCGCCTCGTGCCCTGATCGTGAGCGGTCTGGCGATCATGGCCGTCGGCATGCTGCTCCTGAGCCGCCTCGAAGTCGACAGCACCTATCTCACCGAGGTGCTGCCCGGCCTGCTCCTCACCGGCTTCGGTACCGGTCTCGCCTTCCTGCCGCTCTTCGCCACCGCGACCGCCGGCGGCCCCGAACTCTCCGGCACGCGTTCCGCAGCCGTCACGGCGGGCCAGCAGCTGGGCCTCGGGATCGGCGGAGCAGTGCTGGCCGCCGTTCTCGCCGCCGAGCTGCGCCATCTGTCGGGGCCCGACGAGGTGACGACCGCATTGCTCGACGCCTACACGACCGCGCTGCGGTGGGCGGCCGGCGGCATGGCCCTCGCCTGTCTCGCCGCCGGCCTGCTGGTCACCTCCAGGGCGCCGGGAACGCGTGCCCCGGGCCGGTGAGCGAGCGGTTCAGCGCCCCGTCGACCGCACGATCGTGAACGCCGCGCCCTCCGGGTCCGCGACCGTGGCCACCCGGCCGCCGGAACCCTCCCTGGGCGGCTGCAGGATGTGTCCGCCGAGTTCCACCACGCGCTGGGCGGCCTGGTCCGTGTCGTCGACCTCGAAGTACGTCATCCAGTGCGGGCCCCGGTCGCGCGGAAGGGCGTGGCCGACACCGTGCAGCGAGGCCACCGGGCGGCCGTCCAGGTGGAGGGTCTGGTAGTCGAAGTCGGCCGAGACGACCGCCTCCGTCTCGTAGCCGAAGACCGCCTGGTAGAACTTGGCGACCGTCGAGGTCTCCCGGGTCACCAGCTCGTTCCAGACCGGAGTGCCCGGCGCGCCGGCCAGCGTGGTCCCTACGTGCGCGGCCGCCTGCCAGATACCGAACACGCCTCCGACCGGGTCGGAGGCGATGGCCATCCGGCCCGCCTCCCCGGCGTCGAGGGGTCCGACACCGACCGTTCCGCCGCAGGCACGGATCGTCTCCGCCGTGAGGTCGGCGTCGTCGGTGGCCAGATAGGTCGTCCACGCGACCGGGAGGTGCCGGTCGGGCGGAAGCTGTCCGATGCCCGCGACTTCCTTCCCGTCGATCAGCGCCCGGACGTACGGGCCGAGCTGCTCGGGGCCGGGCCCGAACTCCCAGCCGAACAGCTCGGCGTAGAAGTTCTGGGTCGTGTGCAGGCCGTGCACGATCAAGCTCACCCAGCAAGGTGTTCCGGGTGTACGCCGGGCGGCAGCCTCGGTCATCGTCACACTCTCCTCCGGCCATCGTGGTGGCCGTACGGGGGGAACGGGGCCGGCGCGCCGTTGTGCGGTACGGGATGTGTACGCCCCGTGCAGATGCTTGCACCACCCGGCGCGTGATGCGTCCCGGCCGCGCCGCTCTTTCCATGATCTCGACAGAGGAGGTCCGGTTTGTGGTGATACATGCTTTCCGGGGTTGTTACGGATGGGCGGACCTCTGCGCGAGGATGGCACGCATGAAGCCCATCATCACCGCATCCGAATGTGCGAGCGAGTCGGCGGGTCCGCGTCCGCCGGTGCTCCTGGACGTACGTTGGCAGCTGGGCGGCCCCCACGGCCTGCCCGACTACGAGGCCGGGCACATCCCCGGCGCGGTCTTCGTCGATCTGGAGGCGGAGCTCTCGCGACCGGCGGGTGAGGGCGGACGCCACCCCCTGCCCGATCCGGAGGAGTTCGGTGCCGTCATGCGCCGTGCCGGAGTGGGCCGGGACAGCTCGGTCGTCGTGTACGACGGTGGCCAGGGGTGGGCGGCTGCCCGGGCCTGGTGGCTGCTGCGCTGGACGGGGCACCGGGACGTCCGGGTGCTGGACGGCGGTCTCGCCGCCTGGACCGGTGAGCTGTCGAAGGAGATTCCGAACCCCCCGGAGGGCGACTTCGTGCCCGTGCCCGGTGCGCTGCCCCTGTTGGACGCGGACGGCGCGGCCGCACTGGCCCGCTCGGGCCTGCTGTTCGACGCGCGCGCCGGCGAACGCTACCGGGGTGAGGTGGAGCCGCTCGACCGGGTGGGCGGGCACATCCCGGGTGCGGTGTCGGCCCCCACGACGGAGAACGTCGGCGCGGACGGGCATTTCCTTCCCGCCGAGTGGCTTGCCTCCCGGTTCTTCGAGCTGGGGGTCACCGAGGACACGGTGGAGGTCGGCGTCTACTGCGGCTCGGGGGTCTCCGGCGCCCATCAGGTGCTGGCGCTGGAGATCGCCGGATTCGCGGGCGCCGCACTCTACGCGGGTTCCTGGTCGCACTGGACGCGCGACGAGTCCCGCCCGGTCGCCACGGGGCCCGATCCGCAGTAGCGGAGACGCCGGGCCATGCCGGGGGAGCGGTGTCTGCCGGGACGGCGCACGAGGGCCCGTACGCAGCCGCGTACGGGCCCTCGTCATGCTGCTGCCATCCGGACTCTCAGTCCTGCTTCTTGCGGCGGGTGCCGAAGACGATCTCGTCCCAGCTCGGCACCGCCGCCCGCCGGCCGGGCCGGACCCCGTCCGCCTCGGCCTGCCGGTCCGTCGTGCCGGTGAGCCGGTCGCGGTGACCCGCCACGGCACGCGGCATCAGTACGTCCGCGTACGCGGAGCCCGCTCCCGCCGAGGCGGCCGGTGCCGGCGGCTCCTCCGCCTCCGGCTCGTGGACGGCGGGTTCGAGAGCCGGGGGCTCGGGGGGTGAGGGCCGCTCCGGTACGACCATGTCGCCGCGGAAGCTCGGCACCGCCTCCAGCAGGCTGGTGAGCGAATCGCGCTCGCTCGCGGTGACCCCGCCGATGCGCTCCTCGGGCTCCGGGGGCGGAGGCGGCGTGGGGCGCTCCATCTGCCGGTCCAGGGCGCGGTCCAGCGGCCGGTCGCGCGGCAGCCGGGCGATCCGGGGGACGAACGGGAAACTGGGCTCGGGTGCGGCGACGTCGTCGGTCTCACCGATCAGCGAGCGTGCCTCGTCGTCGACGGCCTGGACCAGCCGGCGTGGCGGGTCGTAGGTCCAGCTCGCCGAGTGCGGCTCGCCGGCGACGCGGTACACCAGGAGGACCTCCCAGGTGCCGTCGTCGCGGCGCCACGAGTCCCACTGGACGGTTTCCTTGTCGGCGCCGCGCAGCAGGAGGCGCTCCTGCACCGCTTCGCCGAGTTGAGGGCCGGTGTTCTCGCCGGGACGGCGCACAGGAGTCTTCCGGGCCCGCTCGGCCATGAAGGCACGCTCCGCGAGCACGGGGCCCTCGAAGCGGCGTACACGGTCGACCGGGATTCCGGCGAACTGAGCGACCTCCTCCGCGGAGGCACCGGCTCGTATCCGGGCCTGGATGTCGCGGGGGCGGAGGTGGCTCTCCACCTCGATCTCGATCTGGCCGAGCCGCGCGCGGTCGTTGCGCACGGCGGCTCGCAGCCGCTCGTCGATCGGAAGCGTGTACTCCGTGCTGTCCGCAGCCTTGAGCACCAGTCGTGTGCCGTCGTTGGAGACGGCCACGACACGCAGTTCGGGCATGGGGACCTCCCGGGTGGTGCCTGCCGACGTCACGTGCGTCGCTGCTTCCGCTAGTCGAGTGTGGCCTGCCCGGGTGCAGCCTGCCACAACATTGCCGTGTTGCCCGGCGTGTCGGGCGTGAGCCCTTGATCGCCGGTATGGCACGGTGACCTCTTGCGCAACACAAAGTGACCGATGGTCACTCCGTGTAGCTGGCCCCCGTGCGATGCCGTGGCGCCGCCGGATCGAGTGCCTCCTTCGGCCCCCTCCCGAAGGTTCCGGACTTCCATGCGGGAGTCCGGCCCCAGGGCTCGCCACAGTACTCCATTCGGCCCATGGGGGTGGACCGCCGCGCCGCCGAAGTTCTCGTGCGGCACGGGAGTTGAGGTACCCAGTTGAGGGCGGGATGCCCGCAATGCGTGTCCTCCTTCACAGAATCACCGTAAACGGAACTATCCGCTTCGCTCAAATGTCCCTTGTTGTTGCATGGTGGGAAAGATGTCAACCAAGGGCTGGAAATGGTGCAGAAGCCGGAAAGTGACACAGAACCCAGAGAGAGGCGGATAGATCTGAGCCTGCCCCAGGTGGCGGGCAGTGCTGTGGCGGCGGTCGCGGCGGCGGTGGCGGCCTCCCAACTGGGCGTGTACGGGACGATTCTCGGCGCCGGTGTGATGAGCATCGTGGCCACCTGCGGCGGCTCGGTCTTCCAGCACTTCTTCCGCCGCACGGGCGAGCAGATCCGCGAGGTGACGGTCCAGGTGAAGCACCCGGGCCGCGAGGTGACGGTCCACACGCGTCAGACGCGTGACGGCGGTGACCCGGACGCCCGGTGGGAGACCGCCGGTACGCGGGTGGCCCTGCGCCGGACCGGCGGCTCCGCCGACGCCACGGCGATGCTCCGCCCGCTGGATGCCACGACCGTTCTGCGGCAGGTGGGCCCCGCCGACGGGCCCGGGGGCGGCATTCCGCAGGACGCCGACGCCACGACCGTCCTGCGCCCGGTGGACGCCACGACCGTGCTGCGCAAGGTGACCGCCGACCCGGACCGTACACAGCTGATCGGGACGCCGCACGGGACCCGGCGGTTCACGGCGGCCCCGGCGCCGGACGACGAGTTCACCGAGGCGACCACGCACGGCACCAGGATCCGCGGCTGGAAGCGCTCGGCCCTCGGGGCCGCCCTGGTGTTCGTCGTGTCGATGATCGGGATCACCACGTTCGAGCTGGTCTCCGGCAACGACCTGAGCGGCGGTCAGGGAACCACCGTCGGCTCCGTCGTGCGCGGCGAGCGGGGCCCGGGTTCCTCCGACCCCGCACCGTCCACCGGTACCGACCCGGAGCAGGGCGCCACGGCGCCCGGCGAGGACAACGGCACGGACCCCGGTGCCGACCCCCAGGACGGCCGGGACACGAACCCGGATCCTGACCGGGGTGGTGCCTCCACGGCCGACCCGACGCCCACCCCGGCCCCGACGGATTCCGCCGGGGACGGTAACGGCACGGACCCGGCCGCCGAGCCCACGCCGACGGCCACGGACGACGGCAGCAGCACCGTCCCCGACCCCACGGACACCGGCAGCGCCCCCGCGCAGGAGGACCGCGCACCGGCCGGCGACGACGCCGGGGAGTGAGTGGACCGGGGAGCACATCTCGATCGGATGCCGTCGGCCTCCGCCCGGTCCCGGGCGGAGGCCGACGGCGTTCCGGACGGGCGTCAGTCGCCCAGGACCCGGCGCAGGTAGTCGTTGGCGAAGAGCCGGTCCGGGTCCAGCCGGTCCCGTACGGCGGTGAACTCGCCGAAGCGCGGGTACACCCCGGCCAGGTACTCGGCGTCACGGGTGTTGACCTTGCCCCAGTGCGGGCGGCCGCCATGCGCGGTCATGATCCGCTCGACCGCCGTGAAGTACGCCTGATAGGGCGTGCCCCGGTACAGATGGACGGCGATGTACGCGGTCTCCCGGCCCGAGGCCGTGGAGAGCGCGATGTCGTCCGCGGGGGCGGTACGCACCTCCACCGGGAAGCTGATCCGCAGGGGGGAACGGTCCACCATCGCCTTGACCTCGCGCAGCGCCTCCACGGCGGCCTCGCGCGGCAGGGCGTACTCCATCTCCACGAACCGCACCCGGCGCGGGCTGGTGAAGACCTTGTAGGGGATGTCGGTGTACGTACGCGCCGACAGGGCCCGGCTGGAGAGCTTGGCGATCGACGGGATCGTGGCGGGGACGGCCCGGCCGAGTGAGCAGGCCACCTGGAAGACGCCGTTGGAGAGGAACTCGTCCTCGACCCAGCCGCTCACCCTTCCGGGCGGGGCCGCGGGGCCCGCGCTCCGATTGTTGCGCTTGGTGTTGCAGTTCCCCGTGTGCGGGAACCAGTAGAACTCGAAGTGTTCGTTCTCCGTCACCAGCTGATCGAAGTCTGCTGTGACCTTGTCGAAGGGCATCGGCTCCTCGCGGGCCGTCAGCAGGAAGACCGGCTCCACGGCGAAGGTGATGGCCGTGATGACGCCCAGCGCGCCGAGGCCGATCCGGGCGACGGTGAAGATGTCGGGGTTCTCGGTCTCCGAACAGGTCAGCACCGAGCCGTCCGCGGTGACCAGTTCCAGGGCGCGTATCTGCGCGGATATGGACGCCGAGTCGCGGCCGGTGCCATGGGTGCCCGTCGAGGTGGCGCCTGCGACGGTCTGCTCCATGATGTCGCCCATGTTGGTGAGCGAGAGCCCCTCGCGGGCCAGCGCGGTGTTGAGCCGCTTCAGCGGGGTGCCGGCCTCGACGGTCACCGTCATCGCCGCCCGGTCGATGTCGCGGATGCCGGTGAGCAGATCGGGGCGGATCAGCAGCCCGTCGGTGGCGGCGGTCGCGGTGAACGAATGGCCGGTGCCGACCGGCTTCACCTTGAGCCCGTCCTCGGCCGCCCTGCGCAGCGCCTCGGCGAGTTCGTCCACGGAGGCGGGGGACACGGCCCGTACCGGGCGGGCGGTGACGTTTCCCGCCCAGTTACGCCACGCGCTCGTCGTCGTCCGTGCGTAGGTGTCGGTCATCTTCCCCGCGCCCTTCCGTAGGAACCGGCCCTGTGAGCCGGCGGTACCCCAGGAACGCCACCGCGGCCGCGAGCGCTCCCGCCACGGCGGGCACCGCGTACCCCGCCTCCGCCCCGGACGCGTCGACCACCCAGCCCGCGGCCGAGGAGCCGAGCGCCACGCCTACGGCGAGCCCGGTGCTGGTCCAGGTCATGCCCTCGGTCAGTCTGGTGCGCGGTACGTGCTGTTCGACGAGGGCCATGGTCGTGACCATCGTCGGTGCGACGGAGAGACCCGCGACAAAGAGCGCCACGGCCAGGAACGGCAGGTTCCCGGCCAGTTGGAGGGGGATCATACTCACGGCCATCGCACACACTCCCACCAGCCACCGGGTGGACGATCTGCCCTTGAGGTGCAGCAGGCCGAACACGGCCCCGGCCAGACAGGACCCCAGCGCGTACACCGCCAGCACCAGGCTCGCCGCCGCCTTGTGGCCCTCCTCCTCGGCGAAGGCCACCGTCACCACGTCGACCGCCCCGAAGATCGCCCCGGTCGCCACGAAGGTGACCACGAGCACCTGCAGTCCGCGGGAACCCAGAGCGGAGCCGGTGGTGTGCCGGGCGTGCGGGTGCGGCACCGGTTCGGTGGCGCGCTGGGCGGTCAGCCAGAGGACTCCGACCAGCAGGAACCCGGCGGCGACCAGCGGGCCCGCCTCCGGGAACCAGGCGGTGGAGAGTCCGATGGAGATGATCGGGCCGAAGATGAAGCAGACCTCGTCGACGATCGACTCCCACGCGTACGCGGTGTGCAGCTGCCGCGCCGAGGTGCGGTAGATCTCCGCCCATCGCGCCCGGACCATCGACCCGACGCTGGGCACGCATCCCGCGCCCGCCGCGAAGACGAAGAGGGTCCAGTCGGGCAGCCGCTGCTGTGCGCAGACCAGCAGACCGGCGACGGCCGCCAGCGCGGCTAGCGTCACAGGGCGCAGCACCCGGCGCTGTCCGTACCTGTCCACCAGTCGGGACACCTGCGGCCCGACCACCGCGGCCGACATCGCCAGCGTCGCGGAGAGCGCGCCCGCCAGCCCGTAGCGGCCGGTGAGCTGAGAAATCATGGTCACCACGCCGATGCCCATCATGGACAGCGGCATCCGGCCGAAGAAGCCGGCCGAGGAGAACCCCTTGGTGCCGGGGGCAGCGAAGATCGCGCGGTAGGGACTGGGCAAGGGGGGCTCCGCTACGGCGTGGTCACACGCGGTGTCAGGGGTGAACGTGGCCTATACAGCTTACGGGCGTACCGGAGGGTCCGACAGCGGGATTCCGGGCGGCCGCGCCCGGCGGCCGACGGCAGCGTGCCGGGGCGGGCGGCAGGTGTCGGTGGGAGCCGGGCCGGGGCCGGGTGGCAGGATCGTTGCCATGTCCGATCTGCGCGATCCCGCTCCTTACGACGCCCTGCTGCTGCTCTCCTTCGGAGGCCCCGAAGGCCCGGACGAAGTGGTTCCTTTCCTGGCGAACGTGACCCGCGGCCGGGGGATCCCCGAAGAGCGGCTGAAGGAAGTCGGCAAGCACTACTTCCTCTTCGGCGGCATCAGCCCGATCAACGCCCAGAACCGGGCGCTGCTCGACGCCCTGCGCAAGGACTTCGCGGAGCACGGACCGGATCTGCCCGTGTACTGGGGCAACCGGAACTGGGCGCCCTACCTGACCGACACCCTGCGCGAGATGGTCCTGGCCGGGCACCGCCGTATCGCCGTCCTGGCGACCAGCGCCTACGCCTCGTACTCCGGCTGCCGGCAGTACCGCGAGAACCTCGCCGAGTCGCTGGCCGCCCTGGAGGCCGAGGGGTTGCCCGTGCCGCGCGTCGACAAGCTGCGGCACTACTTCAACCACCCCGGCTTCGTCGAGCCCATGGTGGAGGGGGTCCTCGCCTCGCTGGCCGAGCTGCCGGCGGAGAAGAGGGCGGGGGCGCACCTCGCCTTCACCACGCACTCCATTCCCACCTCCGCCGCGGACACCTCCGGCCCGGTGGAGGCACACGGCGACGGCGGTGCGTACGTCGCCGAGCACCTGGACGTCGCACGGCTGATCGTGTCCGCCGTGGCCGAGCGGACCGGTGTCGAGTACCCCTGGCGGCTCGTCTACCAGTCACGCAGCGGCGCCCCGCACATCCCGTGGCTGGAACCCGATATCTGCGACCACCTGGAGTCGCTGCACGGTGACGGCGTGCCCGCCGTGGTCATGGCCCCCATCGGGTTCGTCTCGGACCACATGGAGGTCCTCTACGACCTCGACACCGAAGCCACCGCGAAGGCGGCCGAGCTGGGACTCACGGTGCGCCGGTCCGCGACGGTGGGTGCCGATCCGCGGTTCGCCGCCGCCGTGCGCGACCTGGTGCTGGAGCGTGCCGCCACCGAACGCGGCCTCGGCCGGGAGCGGTGCGCGCTCGGGAGCCTCGGAGCGAGCCACGACCTGTGCCCGGTCGGGTGCTGCCCGGCCCGGACGCTCAAGCCCGCCGCCGCGGGCGCCGACAGCCCTTACGCGTAGAGCCGCCGACCCCATCCGTAACCCCTCACACCCTGGGAGCGCCGTGACCGACCCCCTGCTGCCCGAGCTGCTCGACCTCGCCCAGGACGTCGCCCGCCGAGCCGGTGCGCTGCTGCGCGACGGCCGCCCCGCCGACCTGGGAGTGGCCGCGACCAAGTCCAGCCCGGTGGACGTCGTCACCGAGATGGACATCGCCGCCGAGAAACTGATCACCGGTTTCCTGTCCGAGCGCCGCCCGCACGACGGCTTCCTCGGCGAGGAGGGGGCCAGCTCCGAGGGCAGCAGTGGCGTCCGGTGGGTGATCGACCCGCTCGACGGCACCGTGAACTATCTCTACGGCCTGCCCACGTGGGCCGTCTCCGTCGCCGCGGAACGCGACGGCGAGCGGATCGTGGGCGTCGTCGAGGTCCCGATGCGCGGGGAGACCTACCACGCGGTCCTCGGCGGCGGTGCGTACGCAAAGGGCGGGGCCTACGGGGAAGGCGCCCGGCTGCGCTGCCGGCCGGCCCCGCCGCTCGATCAGGCGCTCGTGTCGACCGGCTTCAACTACGTCGCCAACGTCCGCGCGCACCAGGCGGACGTGGCGCGCGTGCTCATCCCTCGGCTGCGGGACATCCGGCGTGGCGGCTCCGCGGCGATCGACCTCTGCGACGTCGCCGCCGGTCGCCTGGACGGCTACTACGAGCGCGGTCTCCACCCGTGGGACCTCGCGGCCGGGGACCTCATCGCCCGTGAGGCGGGCGCGCTGACCGGCGGTCGGCCGGGACTGCCCGCGGACGGCGGGCTGACGGTGGCCGCGTCACCCGGTGTGTTCGAACCCCTGCAGACGCTGCTGGAAGAGCTGGGCGCCTGGCACGACTGAGCCGCTGTACGGGCCGTGAGCGGCACCGGAACGAAGAAGGCCCCGCGGAGTGCCGGTGCGCACCGCGGGGCCTTCTCGTAACGGCTCAGACGCTTGTGGCGCCGATGTGCACGCCGTGCTCGGCCGCGAGGCGGTGCAGGTCGTCCAGCTCGCCCTGCTCGACGTCCGCGAGGAAGTCGTCGCCCGTCTCGCGGGCTTTCGTGAGGTCGGACTCGGTGGTCTGGATGCGTTGCAGCAGACCTGCGGTGAAAGCGTCCATGGAGCGCCCCCTCATCGTGGGTCGGTGGCACGGGGGTGTGCCCGGGTTTCCCTCCGCCGAAGCGGTAGGGCGGGTGATCACGCACTCTCCGGGGGACGGAGGGGCCTGTGGCACGCCACGTACGGCGTGATCGCGGGTGTGAATTCGTCCTCCCCTGCCCAACCCTCAGAGAAACCTCAACTGGCCCGGAAATCCTCCGAATTCCCGGAAGCCGCAGGTCGGACCGCGCCGCCTTACCGCCGGTTTATACGCGTTGCAGGCAGGATGGAGCCGCACAGACCGTGCCGGGACGCGGTCCGGATCATGACCCACGGGCCCGTCCGGACGCTCAGCCGGCCCGTCGGGAGCGTTGTGATTCCCGCAGTGAAGTTCTGGCCTGAAGTTCTGCAGTGAAGTTCTGCCGTGAAGTTTTAAGGAAGGAAGCGCCGTGCGCGTACTCGTCGTGGAGGACGAGCAGCTGCTCGCCGATGCGGTGGCCACCGGATTGCGCCGTGAGGCCATGGCCGTCGATGTCGTGTACGACGGCGCGGCGGCCCTGGAGCGCATCGAGGTCAACGACTACGACGTCGTGGTCCTCGACCGGGACCTCCCCCTGGTGCACGGCGACGACGTCTGCCGCCGGATCGTCGAGCTGGGCATGCCGACCCGGGTGCTCATGCTCACCGCGTCCGGCGACGTCAGCGACCGCGTGGAGGGCCTGGAGCTCGGTGCGGACGACTACCTGCCCAAGCCCTTCGCCTTCAGTGAGCTGACCGCGCGGGTCCGGGCTCTCGGCCGCCGTACGACGGTCGCTCTGCCGCCCGTCCTGGAGCGTGCGGGAATCAAGCTCGACCCCAACCGCCGTGAGGTCTTCCGCGACGATCAAGAGGTGCAGCTCGCTCCCAAGGAGTTCGCCGTGCTGGAGGTCCTGATGCGCAGCGAGGGCGCCGTCGTCTCGGCCGAGCAGCTCCTGGAGAAGGCCTGGGACGAGAACACCGACCCGTTCACCAACGTCGTCCGGGTGACCGTCATGACCCTGCGGCGCAAGCTCGGCGAGCCGCCGGTGATCGTCACGGTGCCCGGCTCCGGCTACCGGATCTGACGCCGGTGCCCACCGTCCCGCCGCCCGCGTCGGCGCCACCCAAACCCACCTGGGAGCCCAAGCAGCAGGAGCCCCCGTACCCCTGGCTGCGCCCCACCATCCGGATACGGCTCACGCTGTTGTACGGCGGCATGTTCCTGATCGCCGGCATCCTGCTGCTGTCGATCATCTACATGCTGGCCGCCCAGGCCCTTCACGTGGGCAGCGAGCTGCCGTTCAAGATCGCCAACGGGCAGGTGACCAGCGAGGTCTGCAACCTGCCCGAGAAGGCGGCTCCGGACGACTTCAACGCCGCGATGAACGCCTGCGTCAACCACCAGCGCCAGCAGGCGCTCGACACGCTCCTCAACCGGTCGCTGCTGGCCCTCGTCGGCCTGAGCGTCATCGCCTTCGCCTTCGGCTACGCCATGGCGGGGCGGGTCCTCTCGCCGCTGGGCAGGATCACCCGCATCGCCCGCCGGGTGGCCGGAACCGATCTGTCACGCCGGATCGAACTCGACGGCCCGGACGACGAGCTCAAGGAGCTCGCCGACACCTTCGACGACATGCTGGACCGGCTGGAGCGCGCCTTCACCGCGCAGCAGCGGTTCGTGGGGAACGCGTCGCACGAGCTGCGCACCCCGCTGGCCATCAACCGCACGCTCCTGGAGGTCCACCTCTCCGACCCCCAGGCACCACCCGAGCTCCAGCAGCTGGGCAAGACCCTGCTGGCCACCAACGAACGCAGCGAGCAGCTCGTGGAGGGCCTGCTGCTGCTCGCCCGCAGCGACAACCAGATCGTCGAGCGCAAGCCCGTCGACCTGGCCGAGGTGGCCTCCCGCGCGCTGGATCAGACGCGGGGCGAGGCGGAGGCCAAGGGTGTGGAGATGCGCAGCGAGCTGGCCCCGGCCGTCGTCCAGGGCAACGGTGTCCTGCTGGAGCGGATCGCGCTGAACCTCGTACAGAACGCGGTGCGCTACAACGTCCCGTCGGACGGCTGGGTCGAGGTCAGCACCGAGCTGTTGCCGGGACAGGCCCTGATGGTCGTCGCGAACACCGGACCCGTGGTGCCGGCCTACGAGATCGACAACCTCTTCGAGCCCTTCAGGCGGCTGCGTACGGAGCGGACGGGCAGCGACAAGGGGGTGGGTCTCGGCCTGTCGATCGCGCGCTCCGTCGCGCGCGCTCATGGAGGCCGTATCATCGCCGAGCCCCGCGAGGGGGGTGGTCTTGTGATGCGCGTCTCACTGCCTGTCTGAGAAGCTGGGCGAGGCGCGATGCGCACGGATTATTTTTGTTCGCTTTGAGCGGAATTTTCGGGACTCGATCCCGAAGGGGCCGTGTGTGATCGATCACAGGAGCGAATTTCCGCCCGTCCACGCTCCGTGATCAGGGATCCCACCGGAAATCCGGCAAAAGTCGGGTTTTCGGGGGCCGATATCACGGGAAGTACACGGGGTGGTGCTGGCGAACAGCACCGCCGGGACCGTGTACGGTCCCCATCGCCACCCAAGCCGATCACTCTCGAGCGGTCCTTTTGGGTGTCGATTGAGTAACAGACCTTGATGTGAGGCAAAATCTCCGCCTCGGGTCGGGCACAAGTCCGGCCTCTCACGCGTTACGTGCGCTGAGACACCGCAGACACCCAGAGGGGGAGAGCGACAATGGCAACGGATTACGACACCCCACGCAAGACCGACGACGACGTCGATCAGGACAGCCTTGAAGAGCTCAAGGCTCGCCGGAGCGACAAGACGGCTTCCGCCGTCGACGTCGACGAATTCGACGCGGCCGAAGGACTGGAACTGCCCGGCGCAGACCTGTCCAACGAAGAACTGGCCGTGAGGGTCCTGCCGAAGCAGGCCGACGAGTTCACCTGCATGAGCTGCTTCCTCGTGCACCACCGCAGCCAGCTGGCCCGCGAGAAGAACGGCCAGCCGATCTGCCGCGACTGCGACTGAGGTCCGGTCGGCCGTGGCAGGGGACACACCGTTCCGCAAGCGGCGCTCCCGGCGCAAGGACGCGCCGGAGGCGCATCAGGGCGGTACAGGCCCGGCAGAGGGCGTAGCAGCGCCTGCTGAGCGGTCCGCCCTGCCCACCACGCCGGGCGAACAGGACGACGAGCGGGGCCGGCCGGCCTCGCTCGAAGCAGTCGAAGCAGCTGTCGCGGCCATCGAGGCGGCGGCGGAAGTCGACACGGCCGACAGGGCCGGACAGGTCGACAGGACGGAGCCCGTGACCGGGGCAGGCCGTCTGAAGTCAGTGAAACGGGGCGTACGCAAGGGCGGGGAGAGCGCCAAGGCGGCGATCGGTCATATCGCCGACCTGATCATCGACACCGCTCCCCGCGTCCCTGTGCGCGACCTCGCCACCCTGCGCAAGCAGTTCCCGGGCCTGGGGCCCGACGAGATCGCCGACCGGCTCGTCGCCGGCGCGGGCAGGGCCACCGCAACCGTCGGCGCCGGAATCGGCGCGGCGGCCATGATGCCCGTTCCGCCCGCCATGCTCGCCGAGCTGGCCGCGGAGATCACCGGTGTGGCCGCGATCGAGATGAAGCTCGTGGCGGAGCTGCACGAGGTCTACGGACTGCGCCCGCCCGGCAATCTCGCCCAGCGCTCCACCGCCTACCTCACGTCCTGGACGGAGGAGCGCGGCATCGATGTCAGCCACCCCACGACGGTGAACGCCGCGCTCGGCGGCCAGATGAAGCGTGAGCTGCGTCAGCAGATCATGAAGCGCACCGTGCGCGACCTGCCCAACCTCATCCCGTTCATGATCGGCGCCGCCGTCGGCGCGATGATGAACCGGCGCGACACCAAGAAGCTTGCCGAACGGGTCAGGAAGGACCTGCGCAAGCGGCAGGTCCCCTGGGACCGCCTGCCGGAGCTGCCCCCGCTGGAGCGGCCCGAGCACCCGCACCCGGCCCTGCCGGAGGACCCGAAGCACCCCGGCAAGCCGAAGGGCTAGGCCGGGCCCGCCGCCTTCAGGGCAGCTGCCAGGGCCTGCGGCTCACGGGTCGACAGATAGACGTACGGAGTCGGGTCCTCGGGATCCGTGACCTCCACCCGCACGGCCGTCGGAATGTAGCTGCGCAGCAGCATGAAGGCCCGGGTGTCCGCCTTGTGCGAGCGCCAGGCGCGCGCCTCCTCGGCGTCCAGCACCTCGGCCTCACCGAGCGCCGCCACGGGGATCCGCGCGTCGCCCGCGACAAGGGCCCCGGCCACGACGCGGATCCGGGCGGAGCCGTACGAGCTGACCGCCACCGCCGACAGCACGGTGCCGCCCGCGAGCCCGGCGAGCAACGGCAGGGTGCCCAGCGGCAGGAGCATCAGCGCGAAGGCGATGCCGACCAGGGCGGCGATCAGCCACCACGAACGGGGTGCGGTGAGACGTTCGTCGAACGGCGGGGTGGAAGGCTGCATGAACCCAAGCTTGGCACGGCGCGACCTGCGGGTACCCGCGCGGGTAAGGTCTGCGCCTGTGAGTGGAACATCTGCGGCTCTGAAGCCCCCCGCCGACGCGGTGAAACCGGTCCGGCATCCCGACGCCCCGGCCCCCGGCGAACTGCTCGGCGCGCACTACGAACACTGTTTCGGCTGCGGCGACGGACAGCCGCACGGGCTGCACCTCCAGGCGCGTGCCGGTGAGGGGGTCGGTGTCACCGCCGAGTTCACCGTGCAGGCCGCACATCAGGGCGCCCCGGGCCTCGCTCACGGCGGAGTGCTCGCCACGGCGCTGGACGAGACCCTCGGTTCGCTGAACTGGTTGCTGCGCGTGATCGCGGTGACCGGACGGCTGGAGACCGACTTCGTCCGTCCCGTGCCGGTGGACACCGTGCTGTTCCTGGACGCCGAGATCACCGCGGTGCACGGGCGGAAGATCTACTCCAGGGCGACCGGCCGCATCGGCGGCCCGGAGGGACCCGTGGCGGTCCGCGCCGAGGCCCTGTTCATCGAGGTCAAGGTCGACCACTTCATCGACAACGGCCGCCCGGCGGAGATCCAGGCGGCGATGGCGGACCCCGACCAGGTCAAGCGGGCCCGTGCCTTCGAGGTGAATCCCTGATGCGCCACCCCGTCGACGTCCTGATCCGCCGGATCGACCCGGACGTCCCGATTCCGTCCTACGGGCATCCGGGCGACGCCGGATGCGACCTGGTCACCACCGAGGCCGCCGAGCTGGGGCCCGGTGAGCGGGCCGTACTCCCCACCGGGGTTTCGATCGCCCTGCCGGACGGGTACGCCGCGTTCGTGCACCCACGGTCCGGGCTCGCCGCACGCTGCGGAGTCGCCCTGGTGAATGCCCCGGGGACGGTGGATGCCGGGTACCGTGGAGAGATCAAGGTGATCGTCATCAATCTCGACCCGCGCGAGTCCGTGCGGTTCGAGCGGTTCGACCGGATTGCCCAACTGGTCGTGCAGCAGGTCGAGAAGGTGCGCTTCCACGAAGTGTCGGAGCTTCCCGGTTCGGCGCGGGCCGAAGGGGGCTTCGGGTCCACCGGCGGTCATGCCGCCGTTGATGTTGATGGCGTCCGGGGCGGGGTTCCCCAGGGCGGGAACAGCTACGCTTCGGTCGAATCCGACCGGGAAGGAAAGTGACGTGTTCGGACGTCGCAAGAACAGTGGTTCCGCCGATGACACGGCGGACGAAGCGCGCGAGGCCGAGCAGGTCGTCGACGAGCGCGATGACGCCGGGAGCGGATCGCGTCGGACGAACCTTCCGCCGGCACCGCGGCCGGACGGGCCGTGGGACATCGACGAGGTCTCCCAGCCCGGCGAGGGCCGGGTCGACCTGGGCGGCATCTTCGTACCCGGTGTCGAGGGCATGGAGCTGCGCGTAGAGGTCGCCGGTGACGCGATCGTCGCCGCCACGGTCGTGCTGCGTGACAGCGCCATCCAGCTGCAGGCCTTCGCCGCCCCCAAGAAGGAGGGCATCTGGGGCGAGGTCCGCGAGGAGATCGCCTCCGGCATCACCCAGCAGGGCGGCATCATCGACGAGGTCGAGGGCCCGCTGGGCTGGGAGCTGCGTGCGCAGGTCCCCGTACAGCTCCCCGACGGGGCGAACGGCGTGCAGATGGTGCGTTTCG
Organism: Streptomyces sp. NPDC005761; assembly: GCF_040630635.1. Lineage (NCBI taxonomy): Bacteria > Bacillati > Actinomycetota > Actinomycetes > Kitasatosporales > Streptomycetaceae > Streptomyces > Streptomyces sp. NPDC005761. The sequence continues at coordinate 109,077 of NZ_JBEXXX010000024.1, forward strand.
TCGGCATCGACGGTCCGCGCTGGTTCCTGCGCGGAGTGATCTCCGGCCAGGGCGCCGTGCAGCCGGAGGCCGCCGGGCTCCTGGAGACGGTCTTCCGGGACACCGTGGTCGTCCGCGGCGAGGGCCCGATGGCCCCGCGCGACCCGATCGTCCTCAAGCTCCCCAACGACGCCCAGATGGTTCCCGAGGGCGTGCAGCAGGAGGAGCAGGAGGGCTCGAAGTTCTCCGGCGGCATGGCGGGTCTCCAGCGAGGTCCCGAGATCACCGAGGTGCGCTGACCCGCACCCGTAAGCACCGGCCGGTGGCCCGTACCCCTTCGCAGGGGTACGGGCCACCGGCTTCTGTGTGCGCGGCGAGTGCCGTATGGGGCGCGTATCGGGCACGTACAGGCGCCGTCAAGGCCGGGCCCGTACCCGTAAGGAAGCCATCAACGCAGGTCACGGGGGCGCGATCGGGAGGTTTGCTCAAGAGGTCCGAGACATCCGCACCTCATCCAGGAGCATCCGATGGCCGACCTGGCCTTCGTCGTCACCACGATCGCGGTCTTCGCGCTGGTGGCACTCATCGCCAAGGGGGTGGCGAAGCTGTGAGTGCCGAAAACGTGACCGGCCTCGTCGTGGCCGCAGCCCTGCTGGGCTACCTCGTCCTCGCCCTTCTGTACCCGGAGAGGTTCTGAGCCCGATATGAGCCCCGTCCTCGCAGGCGTGCTCCAGGTACTCGCCCTCGTCGTGGCGCTGGGTCTGGCCTACCGCCCGCTCGGCGACCACATGGCCCGCGTCTACACCTCGCCCCGCCATCTGCGGGTGGAGAGGTGGATCTACAAGGCCATCGGCGCCGACCCGAACACGCAGATGCGCTGGCCCGCCTACCTGCGCGGCGTTCTCGCCTTCTCCGCCGTGAGCGTCCTCTTCCTGTATCTGCTTCAGCGGCTCCAGGGTTCCCTGCCCGGTTCGCTCGGCTTCTCATCGATCGACCCCGACCAGGCGTTCAACACGGCGGCCTCGTTCGTCGCGAACACCAACTGGCAGTCGTACTACGGCGAGCAGGCCATGGGCCACGTCGTGCAGACCGGCGGCCTGGCGGTGCAGAACTTCGTCTCGGCCGCCGTCGGCATCGCCGTCGCAGTGGCGCTCGTCCGTGGCTTCGCGGCCACCCGCAGCGGTGAACTCGGCAACTTCTGGGCCGACCTGGTGCGCGGCACCGTGCGGATCCTGCTGCCGATCGCGGTGATTGCCGCGCTCGTGCTGGTCGCCTGCGGAGCGATCCAGAACTTCTCCGGCATCCATGAGGTCGGCCAGTTCACGGGCGGCTCGCAGCAGTGGAACGGCGGCGCGGTCGCCTCCCAGGAGGTCATCAAGGAGCTGGGCACGAACGGCGGCGGCTACTTCAACGCCAACTCGGCCCACCCGTTCGAGAACCCCAACGGCCTCTCCAACCTCTTCGAGATCTTCCTGATCCTCGTCATCCCCTTCGCCCTGACGCGCACCTTCGGCCGCATGGTCGGCTCGCTCAAGCAGGGGTACGCGATCCTCGCCACCATGGGCGTCATCTGGCTCGGCTTCACCGCGCTGATGATGTGGACCGAATTCGCCCACCACGGGCCCGCGTTCGACATCGCGGGCGGAGCGATGGAGGGCAAGGAGAACCGGTTCGGCGTCGGCGGCTCGTCCATCTTCGCGGTGGCCACCACCCTCACCTCGACCGGTGCGGTCAATTCGTTCCACTCCTCGTACACCGGCCTCGGCGGCGGCATCACGATGCTAGGGATGCAGCTCGGCGAGATCGCACCCGGCGGCACCGGCTCCGGCCTCTACGGGATGCTGATCATGGCGGTCATCGCCGTCTTCCTCGCCGGTCTCATGGTCGGCCGTACGCCGGAATACCTGGGCAAGAAGATCGGTATTCGTGAGATCAAGCTCGCCGCCTGCTACATCCTGATCACACCGGCCCTGGTGCTCTGCTTCACCGCCGTGGCGATGGCCCTGCCCACGCCGGGCAACTCGATGACCAACTCGGGCGCACACGGCTTCTCGGAGATCCTCTACGCCTACACCTCCGGGGCCAACAACAACGGTTCGGCGTTCGCGGGGCTCAACGCCGACACCCAGTGGTTCAACACGACGATCGGCCTCGCGATGCTGCTGGGCCGCTTCCTGCCCATGGTGTTCGTCCTGGCCCTGGCCGGCTCGCTGGCCGGGCAGCGGCCCGTACCGGCGACCGTCGGCACCCTCGGCACCCACAAACCGCTCTTCAGCGGCCTGCTGGTCGCCACCATCATGATCATCGCCGGTCTGACCTACTTCCCGGCCCTCGCCCTGGGGCCGCTGGCCGAGGGGCTGGCGTCATGACCATCCGTACGAAGCAAGAGGACGCGATGTCCACACCCACTCCGGCCCGCGCACCGCACCAGGACGCACCGGCCGGGTCCGCTCCCGAAGGGCGCGTCGGCGCCGGGCTGTTCGACCCCCGGATGCTGATCGCCTCGCTCCCCGACGCGATACGCAAGCTCGACCCACGGGTGATGGTCAAGGCACCGGTGATGTTCGTGGTGCCCGTCGGTTCCGTGCTGACCACCGCGCTCGCGGTGCTGGACCCGACCGACTGGTTCGGCTGGGCGATCGCCCTCTGGCTGTGGCTGACGACGATCTTCGCCAACCTGGCGGAGGCGGTCGCCGAGGGCCGGGGCAAGGCCCAGGCCGACACCCTGCGCAAGGCGAAGACCGACACCGTCGCCCGCCGGGTCACCGGCGCGAACGAGGAGCGGATCCCCGGCACCGAGCTGCGCGTCGGCGACCTCGTCGTCTGCGAGGCAGGCGACATCGTCCCGGGCGACGGGGACGTCGTCGAGGGCGTCGCGAGCGTCGACGAGTCCGCGATCACCGGCGAGTCCGCCCCGGTCATCCGGGAGTCCGGCGGCGACCGCAGCGCCGTCACCGGCGGTACGAAGGTGCTCTCCGACCGCATCGTCGTCAGGATCACCACCGAACCGGGCGAGACCTTCATCGACCGCATGATCGCCCTGGTCGAGGGTGCCGCCCGGCAGAAGACACCCAACGAGATCGCCCTCAACATCCTGCTGGCGTCCCTCACCGTCGTGTTCCTGCTCGCGGTCGTCACCCTGCAGCCGTTCGCGATCTACGCCGGCAGTGAGCAGTCCATGATCGTCCTGGCCGCGCTGCTGGTCTGTCTGATCCCGACCACCATCGGCGCCCTGCTCTCCGCGATCGGTATCGCGGGCATGGACCGCCTCGTCCAGCGCAACGTGCTCGCCATGTCCGGCCGGGCCGTCGAGGCCGCAGGCGACGTCTCGACGCTGCTGCTCGACAAGACCGGCACCATCACTCTCGGCAACCGCCAGGCCGCCGAGTTCCTCCCCGTCGCAGGGGCGACGGAAGCCGAACTGGCGGACGCCGCCCAGCTGTCCTCGCTGGCCGACGAGACACCCGAGGGCCGGTCCGTGGTGATCCTCGCCAAGGAGAAGTACGGCCTGCGCGAACGACACCAGGGCGAGCTCACACACGCCGAGTGGGTCACGTTCACCGCCCGGACCCGTATGTCGGGCGTGGACGTCGACGGACGCAAGGTCCGCAAGGGCGCGAGCGGATCGGTCGTCGCGTGGGTGAAGGAGCGGGGAGGCACCGTCTCGCCGGACGCGCAGGCCCTCACCGATCGCATCTCCGCGGCCGGCGGCACCCCGCTGCTGGTGGCCCGCCAGGACGCGGAGGGCGCCCAGGTGCTGGGCGTCATCCACCTCAAGGACGTCGTCAAGGCGGGCATGCGGGAGCGGTTCGCCGAACTGCGCCGGATGGGCATCCGTACGGTCATGATCACCGGCGACAACCCGCTGACCGCGAAGGCCATCGCCGAAGAGGCCGGCGTCGACGACTTCCTCGCCGAAGCCACCCCCGAGGACAAGATGGCCCTCATCAAGCGGGAGCAGGCGGGCGGCAGGCTCGTCGCGATGACCGGCGACGGCACGAACGACGCCCCCGCGCTCGCCCAGGCCGATGTCGGCGTGGCCATGAACACCGGCACCTCGGCCGCCAAGGAGGCCGGGAACATGGTGGACCTGGACTCCGACCCGACCAAACTGATCGAGATAGTGGAGATCGGCAAGCAGTTGCTGATCACCCGCGGCGCACTGACGACGTTCTCCATCGCCAACGACGTCGCGAAGTACTTCGCGATCATCCCCGCGATGTTCGCCGTGGTCCATCCGGGCCTGGACAAGCTCAACATCATGGACCTGTCCTCACCGCGGTCCGCGATCCTGTCCGCCGTGATCTTCAACGCGCTGATCATCGTCGCGCTGGTGCCGCTCGCCCTGAAGGGTGTCCGCTACCGGCCCAGCGGTGCGGACTCGATGCTCCGGCGGAACCTCGGCGTCTACGGGCTCGGCGGCCTGATCGCCCCGTTCATCGGCATCAAGATCATCGACCTGATCATCTCCCTCATCCCCGGAATCGGCTGACCTGCCATGAACAACTCCGTAGGAAACTCCGCCCGACTCCTCTGGGCGGGACTGCGCGCCCTTCTCGTCCTGACCCTGGTCTGCGGCGTCATCTACCCGCTCGCCGTCACCGGCGTCGCCCAAGGCCTCATGCCCGGTCGTGCGGACGGATCCGAGGTCTCGGCGAACGGCAGGGTCGTCGGCTCCGGACTCATCGGCCAGCGCTACGACCTCCCGCTCAGGAAGGGCCAGGAGACCCCGGACCCCGACCTCAGGTGGTTCCAGCCCCGGCCCTCCAACGGCCTCGGCACCAACAGCGTCAACACCCGGTACGACCTGATCCTCTCCGGCGCCACCAACCGCTCCGGCGACAACAACGAGCTCATCGACTGGGTCACCACGGCGAAGGCCGCCGTCGTCAAGGACAACTCCGTCCCCGGCCACCCCGTCAGCCCCTCCCAGGTGCCGGCCGACGCCGTCACCTCCTCCGGCTCCGGACTGGACCCGGACATCTCCCCGGCCTACGCACAACTCCAGGTGCACCGCGTCGCCGCCCGCAACCACCTCGACGCCGCACAGGTCGAAAAGCTCGTCGACCGGCACACCGACGGCCGCATCCTCGGCTTCGTCGGCGAACCTCGGGTCAACGTCCTCCAGCTCAACATCGCGCTGCGGGCGCTCGTGCGCGACACGGGAACGGGCTGAACGCACCGGATGCCCGGGTCCGGCCGTGAGGGCCGCGCCCGGGCATCAGAATTACGTCAAAACGGACCGGGCCCGCAGCTCGCGCCCGTTATGGCGGAAATCCACGGAGTAGTTTCGACGGTGGCTGCCGCTTGGGCCGCCGCCGGTCTCGGTGAACAGAACCGGTTTCAGGAAGACAATGGGGCCATGGCGCGCGGCAAACTTCGGATCTACCTCGGTGCGGCACCCGGCGTCGGCAAGACGTACGCGATGCTCTCCGAGGCGCACCGCCGGGTGGAGCGGGGCACCGACTGCGTCGTCGGCTTCGTCGAACACCACGAGCGGCCGCGCACCGAGGTCATGCTGCACGGCCTGGAACAGATCCGGCGGCGCACGATCGAGTACCGCTCGGCCTCCTTCACCGAGATGGACGTCGACGCCGTACTGGAGCGGGCCCCGGCCGTCGCCCTGGTGGACGAACTCGCGCACACCAATGTGCCGGGCTCACGCAACGCCAAACGCTGGCAGGACGTCGAAGAACTCCTCCAGGCCGGCATCGATGTGGTCTCCACGGTCAACATCCAGCACCTGGAGTCCCTCGGGGACGTCGTCGAGTCCATAACCGGCGTGCGCCAGCGCGAGACCGTGCCCGACGAAGTGGTCCGGCGCGCCGACCAGCTCGAACTGGTCGACATGTCGCCCCAGGCGCTGCGCAGGCGGATGGCCCACGGCAACATCTACAAGCCGGACCGGATCGACGCCTCGCTCTCCAACTACTTCCGTCCCGGGAACCTCACGGCCCTGCGCGAGCTGGCCCTGCTCTGGGTCGCCGACCGGGTCGACGAGTACCTCCAGCAGTACCGCGGCGAGCACAACATCCGCACCACCTGGCAGGCCCGCGAACGCATCGTCGTCGGTCTCACCGGCGGCCCCGAGGGCCGCACCCTCATCCGCCGCGCGTCCCGGATGGCGGCCAAGGGATCAGGCAGCGAGATCCTCGCCGTCTACATCGCCCGCAGCGACGGCCTGACGTCGGCCTCGCCGAAGGAGCTGACCGTCCAGCGCACGCTCGTCGAGGACCTCGGAGGCACCTTCCACCACGTCATCGGCGACGACATACCCTCCGCCCTCCTCGAATTCGCCCGGGGCGTCAACGCCACCCAGATCGTCCTCGGCTCCAGCCGCCGCAAGGCCTGGCAGTACATCTACGGGCCCGGCGTCGGCGCCACCGTCGCCCGCGAGTCCGGCACCGACCTCGACGTCCACATCGTCACCCACGACGAGGTCGCCAAGGGCCGCGGTCTTCCCATCGCCCGCGGCGCCAGGCTCGGCAGGGCCCGCATCATCTGGGGCTGGCTCGTCGGAGTGGGCGGCCCGGTCCTCCTCTCGCTGCTCCTCAAAGGCATGGAGAACGGCCCGGGGCTCGCCAACGACGTCCTGCTCTTCCTCTTCATGACCGTCGCGGCGGCCCTGCTCGGCGGGCTGCGGCCCGCCCTCGCGTCGGCCGCCGCGGGATCCCTGCTGCTGAACTACTGGTTCACCCCGCCCACCCACACCCTGACCGTGCAGGACCCCGAGAACTTCGTCGCCATCGTGATCTTCTTCGCGGTGGCCGTCGCGGTGGCCTCGGTCGTCGACCTCGCCGCCCGGCGCACCCACCAGGCCGCCAGGCTGCGGGCCGAGTCCGAGATCCTCTCCTTCCTCGCAGGCAGCGTGCTGCGCGGCGAGACCACCCTGGCCGCGCTCCTGGACCGGGTCCGCGAGACCTTCGGCATGGAGTCCGTCGCCCTGCTGGAGCGGCAGAGCGACGTCGACCCGTGGACGTGCGCCGGCAGCGTCGGACCGGCGCCGGTCGCCCGGCCCGAGGACGCCGACGTGGACATGCCCGTCGGTGACCACATGGCCCTGGCCCTGTCCGGCCGCGTGCTGCCCGCCGAGGACCGCCGCGTGCTCGGTGCCTTCGCCGCCCAGGCCGCTGTCGTCCTGGACCGTCAGCGGCTGGTCGGCGAGGCCGAGAAGGCTCGCCGGCTCGCCGAGGGGAACAGGATCAGGACCGCTCTGCTGGCCGCCGTCAGTCACGACCTGCGGACACCGCTCGCTGCCATCAAGGCCGCCGTCAGCTCCCTGCGATCCGACGACGTCGCCTGGTCCGACGACGACGAGGCAGAACTCCTCGAAGGCATCGAGGACGGCGCCGACCGCCTCGACCACCTCGTCGGCAACCTCCTCGACATGTCCCGCCTGCAGACCGGCACCGTCACCCCGCTGATCCGGGAGATCGACCTCGACGAGGTCGTGCCCATGGCCCTGGGCGGCGTCCCCGAGGACAGCGTCGAGCTGGACATCCCGGAAACGCTGCCCATGGTCGCCGTCGACCCCGGACTGCTGGAACGGGCCGTGGCCAACATCGTCGAGAACGCCGTCAAGTACAGCCCCGAAGGCGAGCGCGTCACTGTGGCCGCCAGCGCGCTGGGCGCCCGGGTGGAGCTACGGGTGGCCGACGGCGGCCGGGGCGTCCCCGACGAGGCGAAGGAACGCATCTTCGAGCCCTTCCAGCGCTACGGCGACGCCCCGCGCGGCGCGGGAGTCGGTCTGGGCCTCGCGGTGGCCCGCGGCTTCGTCGAGTCCATGGGCGGCACGCTGGACGCCGAGGACACCCCGGGCGGAGGTCTCACCATGGTCCTGACCCTCAAGGCGGCGTCGGGATACGTTCCGGTCAGCCCCGACCTGCCCGCACGCGTCACCTCATGATCCGCGGAGACCTCCGCGGCCCCCGTACGGCCCGGACGCACAGACGGACGTACGGACCCGAGGAGGACACAGACGCACGGCACGGCCGTACGGACCCACGTACGGCACATACGCACAGCACGCACGCACAGACCGACGTACAGCAGAAAGGCAGGACCGCGATGACCCGGGTGCTTGTGGTCGACGACGAGCCGCAGATCGTACGCGCCCTCGTGATCAACCTGAAGGCGCGCAAGTACGAGGTGGACGCGGCGCCCGACGGGGCCACAGCGCTCCAGCTGGCCGCCGCGCGCCACCCCGACGTCGTCGTCCTCGACCTGGGGCTGCCCGACATGGACGGCGTCGAGGTGATCAGGGGCCTGCGCGGCTGGACACGGGTCCCGATCCTGGTGCTCTCGGCCCGCCACACCTCCGACGAGAAGGTCGAGGCACTGGACGCGGGTGCCGACGACTACGTCACCAAGCCGTTCGGCATGGACGAGCTGCTGGCCCGGCTGCGCGCCTCGGTGCGCCGCGCCGAGCCCGTCGGTCAGGAGGGCGGCGACGAGGTCGTGCTGGTGGAGACCGAGGGCTTCACCGTCGACCTCGCCGCCAAGAAGGTGCACCGCGAGGGGCGCGACGTACGGCTCACCCCCACCGAGTGGCACCTGCTGGAGGTGCTGGTCCGCAACAGCGGCCGGCTGGTGAGCCAGAAACAGCTCCTCCAGGAGGTCTGGGGGCCCTCGTACGGCACCGAGACCAACTATCTGCGGGTCTACATGGCCCAGTTGAGGCGCAAGCTGGAGGCCGATCCCTCGCACCCCCGCCACTTCGTCACCGAACCCGGGATGGGCTACCGCTTCGAGCGCGCCTGAGGGCCGCCGCCGGGGTGAGCGGAGCCACTGGGGTAACCCGTTCGAGTGAGACGGCGGCCACCCGCCAGGACCCCGGGGGACCGGTACCCTTCGGGTATGAGTGCTGTTCCTCGTTTCGAGAAGTCCCAGAAGGCCGAGCGGCCGTCCGGGCGCTTCCGGCGGATGCTCGACCGGCTTTCCAGCTCCCAGGAGGACCTGGAGTGCGAGGAGCTGGAGGAGGACTCGCAGGCATCGGGATGCACCCGGATCTCCGAGTGCACCGACCGCCAGATCGTGAAGGTCACTGGTACCTTGCGGACGGTCACCCTGCGACCGCGCGCCGGAGTGCCCGCCCTGGAGGCGGAGCTCTTCGACGGCACCGCGCCGCTCGACGTGGTCTGGCTCGGCCGCCGCTCCATCATGGGCATAGAGCCGGGCCGCAAGCTCATCGCCTCCGGCCGCATCGCCATGAGCCACGGGCGCCGGGTGCTGTTCAACCCCAAATACGAACTCCGACCGCTCGGCAAGGAGTAGCCGGTGACGTCTCTCGACAAGCCGACGTCCGATACGGACCGCACCACCGACCAGCAGGAGGCCGACGCGAAAGCGGTCACCGAGGCCGCACTCTTCGAGGCCTTCGGCGGCATCCGGGGCATGGTGGAGACGGTTCTGCCCGGACTCCTCTTCGTCACGATCTTCACCATCGACAAGAACCTCACGAACTCGGCCATCGCGGCCGTCGCCGTGTCGCTGGTGCTCGTGGTCGTCCGGCTGATCCGCAGGGACACCGTCAAACACGCCTTCAGCGGCGTCTTCGGTGTGGCCTTCGGCGTCGTCTTCGCGAAGATGACGGGCAACGCCAAGGACTTCTACCTCCCGGGCATGATCTACACGCTCGGACTGGCCCTCGCCTATCTGGTCAGCACGATCGCCGGCCTCCCGCTGATCGGACTGATCCTGGGCCCGGTGTTCAAGGAGAACCTCTCCTGGCGCACCCGGAACCCCGGCCGCAAGAAGGCCTATGCCAAGGCCAGCTACGCCTGGGGACTGATCCTGCTCGCCAAGTGCGCGATCCTCTTCCCGCTGTACTGGTGGGCCGACACCACCCAGTTCGGCTGGGTCCTGATCGCCCTGAAGATCCCGCCGTTCCTGCTGGCGGTCTACCTCACCTGGGTCTTCCTCGCCAAGGCGCCGCCGCCCATCGACGTCTTCGCCGAGATGGAGGCCGAGGAGCAGGCCGAGAAGGCCCGCAAGGCGGCCGCCGCGGAAGCGGCACGCGGCCAGGACTTCTGACAGACGCGAAAAGGAGGGGCCTGGGGCGCCGCGCCCCGCGGGGCGGGCCGCCCGCTAGGAAGTCTAGCCACATCGGGCTCCTCGTCTGGCCCGCCGCACGTGA
>NZ_JBEXXX010000025.1:0-118234 GCF_040630635.1 Streptomyces sp. NPDC005761
CGGTATACAGGCAAGGTTGGTTCCGCTGAGCACGAACCGCCGAGCGGCCAGGCGCCCTCTGACGTCTCATGCACCCTAGTCACTGCTGCCCGGCCTCACCGTTCACGGCGTCGATGTCGGCACCTGGATCAGCCGCCAACGCGACCCCGCCGCGTGGCAGTCACTCATGCCCGAACAACGCGAACGCCTCCACCACATCGGCGTCCACCCCCATCCCACCGCCGGATCGGACACTGCACCGGCCGTTGGAGGCACCACCACGGCCTTCGGCCGGGGCCTGCACGCTCTCGCCCAGTGGATCGAACGAGAAGGCCCGCACAGGCCAGTCCCCTGCGCCCACCTTGAAGAGATCGTCATCAATGGCCAGCCGGAACCGACACCCGTCAAGCTCGGGGTGTGGGTATCGACTACCCGTTCCAGGCGCAACAGGCTCACGGTGGAACAGCTTGCCGCACTTGCTGAGCTGGGCTTGGAATGGGCAAGGCCGGTGACGATCCCACTGGCCGCCTCCGACAGCCCCTGGCCGCTTCCAGCGCCATGCCCGGATACCCCAGCCACTTGAGGTTCGGGGTATCCGGTGCTTCGGTCCAGCCCGGTGCCCTGAGCCTGTGAAGTGTCCCGGCCTCGGGACTGGTAGGCCCCCATGTCACAAAATCACGTATGCCAGTGATAGAGATGCGACTTGTCACGCTGGGTATCTTCCCGGGCAGGTATGAAGGCTTCCCAAGACCTGGGAAGTGACCCTGTGGTGGGGAGTGGAATGATCCGGACCATGGATCGGCTCCCGTACTCAGCTGCTTGGTTGTCGCGATGGCGTGAGGAGATCACGGATGCGGTGAGCCCGATGGTTTCGACCTTCGAGGAGACGCACGGCTTCGCGCCCGGCTGCAATGAAGTTCACGTTGCCGATGAGGACGATCGTTGTGCCGCCCGTGACTACGCCCGGGAGTCTCTGGGATTCCATGATCTGCTGACGTTCTACGAGTCCATCGGGGAGGTCATCCTGTCAGATGTGGGCAATGGCTACTTCATCCACTCGGCGCGCGATGTTCTGCACCGGCTCGCAGAGGAAGGCTATGTCTTCATCCCGCAGGCTGATGATTTTCACGGCATGGTGATCGGCTCGGACGGAGGGGGCATCCTGTTCGTCGCCGACTGGGGTGGCGCGATCCACCGGTCCCGGACGGCTTCCCTGGACGAGGCGGAGTTCGACAGGGTCGCCGATGACCTGCCGGAGTTCCTTGATCTCCTCCGCAGGTCCGTAGCCCGATTCGTGGAAACGGGTGAGCCCGGCTACCTGTAGGCACTATCGGCTTTGGTCACCGGGGCGTATCGGCTCCAGGTTCCGCCAGCTTCAGTGACCAGGCGGGTGGCGGTCTTGTCGTGGTAGCCGAGGGCCTTTGCGATGACGGGTGCCGGGGCCCGGAGGACAAGGTGCCGGATCGCAGAGGTCCTTCCGCGCTGCGGTGGGACGCCCACTTTGCGGAGGTGGTCTTGCAGGTTGGCAGGTTCATAGGTCGCCCTGGTTGACGGCCGGGGAAGAGCCACCGGCAGCTCCTGCTGCTGGCGTAGGTCAGGTGTTGGTGAGAAGCGAGGTAGGAGCGCATCAAGTCGGCGACGGGCTCCGGGAGTGGGGCGGGCGGGTCTCCGAGGCGGACGGTGACGGTGGTCCCGTCGTCGGTGACGTCCTCGAGGGTGAGGCCGACGATGCGGGTGACGGATTGTGCATAGAGGAGAACGAAAGCTGCGGCGAAGCGAATTCGCCAGGGCAAGGAGTCGTCGTTGAGGGCCCGCCGGAGCATGACCAGTCGGCGGTGCTGGTGCAGGGGTGCCTGATCCTGATTGATGACCTGGGGCGGCAGCGTGAGGTGGGGCATCCGGCCGGTCTTCATGCACCAGCGCAGGAATGTCTGAAAGAGCGTTTTGTCCTGGCAGGAGTGTTTGGCAACGCAGTGCTGCCGTGGATGATTGCGGGGTGTTGGTCCAAGTGGAAGCGGTGGGGCAGGTCGCCGACGGGCGCGCGACGGTTCGGGTGCGCTCGGAGGTGGGTGCCGCTGCGGCGTTCTGGTGCGGCGATCCGACGGGAGTGGGCCGCGAACATCATGTGGAGTGGACCGTTGAAGAGGACGTGGCCTGGGGCGGCAACACTCGACCGGCCACTTCATTTTCATCCGGGGTGGATGAGGAGGAAGGCGGTCGGATCGTCTTTCGGGGGCGGCTGGGCCTGACGGGCGATGGCGGAGCCATATTGGAAGTAGCTGGAACCTGCATCCTGTTCGACCTCGCCGCCCCGCCGCCATCGACTGCTGTCGATGGAACGTGGGCCGAGATCAGTGTGGAGCGGAACAGCGTCAGCCTGTGGCCCTACCTGCTGTGATTCACAGGAGCCCGACACTGCCGCCGTTCAGCTGTCGCGCCAGTTGCGGGTCGACTCGCGGGTGAGTCTGCGGCTCATCAGGTCGATCATCGCTATGTTGATCATGGCTTCGGAGCAGTGTGGGTGGGTTTCGTAGTCGCGGGCGAGGCGGCGGTGGTGCATGAGCCAGCCGAAGGTCCACTCGACGACCCAGCGCCGCGGAATCACCTTGAAGCCCTTCTGGGCGGGGTCGCGGCGGGTGACTTCGACGTCGATGCCCAAGCGGGCGCCGTGGTCGATGGCCTTGGTGCGGTAGCCGCTGTCGGCCCACGCCTTCGTGATGCGAGGGTGGCCTTCGGCAATGTTCGAGAGCAGGCGGATTCCGCCGACGTTGTCGGAGACGCTGGCGGCGGTGACCAGCACGGCCAGAAGGAGGCCGACGGTGTCGACGCCGATGTGCCGTTTGCGGCCCGAGATCTTCTTGCCGGCGTCGATGCCCTGGCCGGCCGCGGGCACGTTGGCCGAGGTCTTGATGCTCTGGGCGTCGAGGATGCAGGCGCTGGGCTCAGCGTCTCGGCCCTCGGCCTTCCGGACCAGCCGCCGCAGGAGTCCGTTGAACTGGTCGAAGACGCCGTCCTTCTGCCAGGCCGCGAAGTATCCATAGACGGTTTCCCACGGGGCGAAGTCGTGTGGCAGGTATCGCCATGGAATCCCGGTCCGGTCGACATAGAGGATGGGGTCCATGATCCGGCGCAGGTCGTGTTCGGGTGTCCGCCCGATGTCCAGGCCCTTCTGGCTTTGTTCACGAGTACGGACAGCGAATGTTCACCACTTCGGGAGGCGCCCGGGATTCGAACAGCCTGTGACCTGCGACCGGTCAATGCGAAGCGTTCAGTCCCACCAGTCGTCGCCGGCGTGCCAGCGCTGCACCCACTCCTTGAAGCCCCATGCCGGTTCGCCGGGCGCCGGGCTGGCGCCGACTTCGGCGATCATCCACACCTTGCCGCGGTGGGGGCCGGTGGTCAGCAGGAGCCAGAAGGACGGTCCGTCCTCGGCTCCGAGAACGATGGACCCCTTGGTGAATGCGGCTTGGTGAATGCGGCGTTGATCCGCGGGTCCTCGGGGTCGACACCCTGCTCGTCCTCCCAGGACCAGGTTGCTTCCAGAGGGAACGGTTCTCCCGGCTGTCGCGGGCCGAGGTAAGGCCACGTGTCCGGCAGCCAGCCGAGCGGCTGGAGACCGCCGTCGCCGGCGGGGCCGAGGCTGGACCCGTTGGCGACCTCCGCGATGAACGTTCTGTACGGCTCCGGGAGAACCACCCGGTTCTCCTGTTCCCACGCCGCGACGGCTTCATGCCCGAGCGCCGGCTCTCGCCACTCAGGCGGGAACGCGGAGCGCAGGAAGTCGAGAGTGGCTTCGGCGGGACGCTGATCACGTGCGTCTGTCACGGCAGCATGCTGGCAGAAGGGGCTGACAGCCCATCCCGACTGCCCCACTTGCTGCGCTGCCCAGGCCATGGACATCGAACAGGGCTGAAAGCGGGTGCCTCCCAAAGTGGTGAACATTCGCTGTCCGTACTCGTGGACAAAGCCACCCTTCCCTCTGCGTTCTACTCGCCAGGCCGTCAGGGTTGGTTCGAGCAGTCCCCAACGAGCATCGGACAGGTCACTCGGGTACGGCCTTTGTCGGCGAGGCATGTTTCCGTAGTACCGATGGCTGCCGCCCCGCCACAGGGCGCAAACAGGCGCGGCCGGGGGCGTGTTGGGATCACACAGGAGCGAAGGGACCGAAACGGATTCTCAGAGGCCGTCACCCGCCCCATCTGCCACAACAAGCGTCTATCGCCTCAGCCGGCCCGAAGCGGCCCGCCATCTGAACGGCTACGAAGCACCCCTGTTGCGACAAAACGCTCTTTCAGTGGTTGTTCTTGAAGGCTGAGCGTCGCGCATCGTGGAAGGACGGCAGCCCACTGCGCTCTGCCGTTGTGGCCGCGCCTAGGCTCGCCGCATGAACGATTCGATGTGGGTGGGTGTGCGACAGCGTGTGCAGGCACTCGTGGCCGCTCCGGGTAGTAACCGCGTTTTCGGAGCGGTTGGGCACAAGTTCTTCCTTGAGGATCCTCTGAGCCCGGCGGATCTGGCCGATCTCGAAGGCCAGATGGGTGTGTCGCTGCCCGAGGAGTACCGCACCTTCCTCCTCCACGTCGGTGCCGGAGGCGCCGGCCCGGCACACGGGGTGTATCCGGCACGACTGATCCAGGGGCGCTGGCGGTGGGAGGGAGACGGCGCCGAGCTCGCCGACCTGTCCCGACTGGCCGAACCGTTCCCGCGTGCAGGCGCAGACCCCGAAGCCGTTCAGGCGCTTCTGTCCGAGCGTCCCGAGGAGGAGAACTTCGAGGAGATTGAGGACTTCGATGATGCTATCGAGGCCTGGGACGAGCGCTGGGAACCGCTGATGTTCTCACCGGACCGCACTGTGGGGGCAACCCTCATCTCGACGCTGGGTTGCGCTGCTCGAGAGTGGCTCATCATCAGCGGCCCGGAGCGGGGGCGAATCTGGTCCGACAACCGGGCAGACGACGAGGACCTGGAACCGCTGCTCGACGGCAATGGTGCGCCGATGACCTTCGCGCACTGGTATCTGACGTGGCTTGAGGAAGCGGAACGTCAGTCGGCAGCAGGCTGAGTCGCAGGCCCGGAGGAGAGGGCGTCCGGCTTCCTCGCCCAGCTGTCAGCGCGGGGCCCCTTGCGGGCGATGTGCCTGGTCATGAGGGTGATGAGTGACCAGTTCAGGTGGGCTTCGCTGTGCTGGGGCAGGCGTTCGTAGTTTCTCGCGTTGCGGCGGGCGTTCATGATCCAGCCGATGGTCCGCTCAACGCGCCAGCGTCGCGGAAGGACGATGAAGCCCCTCGCGCCCTTGGGTCGGGAGACGGTCCGCAGGGTGATCTTCAGGAAGTCCCGGGCCCAGCCGACGAGCTGGCCGGCGTAGGCGGAGTCCGCCCAGACCTGGGTGATCTGCGGCTGGGTGAGCCGAAGGCACCAGAAGAGTTCGCGGGCCGCGTCACGGTCGGTCATGTCGGCTGGGGTCACCATGATCATGACGGGCATGCCTTTGGTGTCGACCACGATGTGCCGTTTGCGACCGTTGATCTTCTTCGCGGCGTCATACCCGCGGGTGTCCTGGCTGACGGTGTGGTGTGGGCTGCTTTCACCGACTGGGAGTCCACGATCAGCGTGACGGGATGCGGGCATCGCCCCAGGTCAGTACTTATGCGGCGCCGGAGCTGGTCACGGATGAAAGTGACGTGGGCCGCCCGGTTCCAGCGGGCGGAGAACCCGTAGACCGTCTCCCAAGGCGGGAAGTCAGCCGGGAGGGCACGCCACTTCGCGCCGATGTCGACGATGCAGCGGATGGCGTCCACTATCTGTCGGCGGGGCCACTTCTCGGGGTGCCCGCCGGTCTTGGTCTGCCAGGCCGGGGTCGGCAGGAGGGGCTCGATCAGAGCCCACTCCGCCGTGGTGGTGTCGGAGGAGCCGCGGACCGCCACCACGCGTGGACTCGTCTCGCCCGGGGTGGGGAACGTAGGTCTCCTTTCCTCGGGGGCTGAGGTCACACCGATCAGGGCGCATCGCCGGCCGGTCGCCCCGGCTCCCCCGGGACGAACCGACCCGCTGGGGCCCATCTCTGCGCGCGTCGGCCGGCGCCTTCTCGGCGCTCCCGCACGTGGTATGTCGGACCTCGCCCCTCAGCGGTGCCGTACCGGAGGGCACAGCGGTCCGCTTCGAATTGGCTGGGGTCCAGGGCCTTGATCGCTCCGTGCACCACGAGCGGAGCCTCGTACCACGCCCAAGGAGACACCCGCCTCACGGTGCGCGCCCGCCCTCCTCCCGCTCAGCCTGGTCGAGCTCGTGGAGCCCCCTCTCCCAGCGCAGACGGCGAACCTCGGCAGACTGCTCCCACCAGGGATCACCCCGCTCACCGAGCGCCACCTTCGCGCTGTTCACGCGTTTCCGCGCCCGGCCCTCAGCCTTCGCGTCAGCGGCGCGGCGTGCGGCAGCCACCCCGCGGCGCGCCGCCATCAGATGATGCCGTAGGCGGGAGGCGACGTCCTCGGGGATCTCCGGATCCGTCGCACGCCATCGGCGGTGGTCGACGACCACGTATCTGCCGTCCGGAGTCCGTTCCGGGTCCGCAGGAGGGTTCATCCGGTCGATGCTGTCCTGCGGCTCGGACGGACGACATCAGGACACGCGGTCAACCGCGAATCGTCCCCCCCTGGTCCAGGACGCCTCATTCTTGATTCTCCGCGCGTATCCGTGACCGCGACGCCCACCGCCCCCTCCACCACACCTGCGCCACCATGGAACAGTACGCCAAGACACTGCTGCTGTGGTCAGCTGAGCCACTGCCTGGGTGGGAGGCGGACAAGCGGCTGCACCCCGGTTGCCGCTCCGCCGCACCGGACAGCCCCGGCTACACCGGCGAGCAGCGCGATCAGCTCGCGTCGTACCGGGCTGAGCTGCTGGAGCTGAGCACAACTGTGGTGACGCACCCCTACTGGACAGAGCTGAGCGAGAACGTGGTCGCGGCCCGGATGGCGCTGCAGCACGCCCATGAACAGCCGGCAGGCGATGCAGGCTGAGAGCAATGTCCGGCTCCGGCGGCCCTGGTGCGATGCCGCTGCGGCAGTCCAAGAACATCACCCTCACCGCCGTCGCCCGTCCCTTCGGTGTCTGGCCCGCCACCATCTCCACCCTCGAACGCGGAGTCCGCCGAAATGACGACCTCGCTCACGCCTACCGCGACTGGCTCCATGCGGCCTGACCGTTGGACCGAACACTTCACTCATAGACAGTGAGCCCATTCCAACTTCAGGCGACAGCCAATCAGCGCCATGTCACGGACATCTGGTAGACCCTGGCTATGACGTTCTTGGCGGTGGTCGACGGTGATGCGGGCGGATGGCGTATCGATCGGGATGCGCTGACCGACGCGTTCCGTGCCCGGTGGTCTGAGGTCGAGATCGACTCGATGCACCGTAGCGAAGTGCGCATCCTCATATGGCAGTTCATGACGCAAAACGGCCCAGGTGAGGCCTAACTGCACGAGGACGGTACCTGCCTGTACATGGACGTCTGGGAGGAAGACGCGATCTGGTTGTCGATCGTCTTCCGCGGGCTGACACCCATGGACCTTGACCTGGTGTTCTGCGATGAGGGTTACACCTTCGACGTTCGTCTGCGGGCGGGTACGACCGAGGCCGAATTGACGGAACTGGTGAATGCTGCGGGTTGATCTCCGTCCGTCGCTGTGAGCTGGAGGACCAGGACGGCTTGGACGAGGCTCGTGATCCGGGTCGTCGAGCAGCGGAGTTTGCGGAGGAGGCGCCAGGACTTGAGAGTGGCGATGGCCTGCTCGACCAGTGCACGGATCTTCGCGTGGGACCGGTTGACGGCCTGCTGGCCGGTGGAGAGGCTGTCCCATCGGCGGCGGTAAGGGAGCCGGATCGTGCCGCCTGCACACTGGTAGCCCCTGTCTGCCCAGCAAGTGATGTCGGCCTCGGCGAGTGCGTCGATGATGCCGTGCTCGCGCGCGGCCCGGACGTCGTAGACGGCGCCGCCCAAGGCTGGTGAAGCCCACATCAGACGCCCCTTCGGATCGGCTATGACCTGCACGTTCATGCCGTGCTTCTTGTGTTTGCCCGAGTAGAACGGGCGATCGGCGGCGATCCGGTCGATGGGCAGGAGCGTCCCGTCCAGGATCACGTACGCCTTCGTCGACGCCACTCGCACGGCTTCGGTGAGGGTGGGGGCGAGGGCGGCCAAGAGGCTAACGGCCTCCGTGATGTATCGGTAGGCGGTGGTGGTGCCGACCCCGAAACCGGCCGCGAGCTGGGCGTAGGGCTGGCCGTTGCGCAGGTGGGCGAGGGTGAGCAGGGCCTGTCGGCCTGCGTTCAGGCGCCGCCATCGGGTTCCGCGAGCGCGGCGGTGTTCCCTCAGACGGTCGACGAGGAAGCGCAGGGTGGAGCTGGACACGTCGACGCCGGACGGATAGACAAGCATGCGAAGCCTCTGGTGGAGACGGTTCTCTTGGTCGAAAACCCATCTACCAGGGGCTTCTTCTGTCTGTCATCCCATCTCCACAGCTGGCATGGGAGGTTGGAAAGAGCTCAGTGTCTCGTGTGTCCAACATCAGGGGTCAAGGCCCCTATGCCCATCAGAGTTGTTGGTAGCACCGTGCATCGGTACCTTACTCTTCACCGGGCTGAGGGAGGCTTGTGTGATACACAGCGGCAGGTGGTCGGCACAGGTAGGCAAAGCGGTCGTCACGATCGTGACCCTCGTCGCCACTGTAGGCATTGCGTTTCTCCTCCTCCAATGGATTCCGCATCAGATCGCCGATACGGAAGCGAGGCAGCTGATGCCGACCGAACGCCTCGCTCACTTGAACAGTGTGCGTGGCATGGTCTTGCAGACGGCGGGCGGACTAGCTGTTCTCGGAGGGCTCGTATACACGGCGCGCGGGTACGCGCTTTCCCGACAGGGTCATATCACGGAGCGCTATGCCAGTGCCGTCAGTCAACTAAGTAGCGAGCACCTAGACGCCCGCCTGGGTGGCGTGTTTGCCCTGCAAAGGCTGGCAAGCGATTCCTCGCAAGACGAGACATCGATCGCTCAGGTGCTTTCGTCCTTCGTCGTTCGTCGCCGCCCGTTCGTAGAGGCATCTTTGAGTTGGCACGCCTCCACGCCTGGCGGATCGAGCCAGCCGTCACAGAATTCCCGGCTGGAACCTGATGTTCAAGCAGCCCTCGATGTTATTGGCTCGTTGCGTAAGGCGATCCGAGTTGAACTGGCCGATTCGGATCTCAGTAGCGCAGAAATGCAAAGAAAATCCTTTGAACGCGCGGACATGCGTCGCTGCCTACTACGGGGAAGCAACTTGAGCGAGGCAAATCTACGAGGCGCGGAACTTGGCGGCACAGATCTGAGGGGTGCTCGTCTGGACGGCACTGACCTCACGGGAGCGCATCTCGCGGAGGTGGACCTGCGTTCTGCCGAGATCAAGGAAGCCGTGTTTACAGACTGCGTACTCTCTTCCGCTCGTTTGGGCGGCGCATGGGGGTCGTCAGTTTCTCTGCGCCGGACTGATTTATTCTCCGCAAATCTTGACGGAGCGCGACTGGATGGGGCAGACCTACGCGAGGCTACGTTGATAAGCGCCAGCCTCTCGCGGGCGGATCTTACCGGAGCCGACCTATCAGGGGCTGACGTGTCTGGTGCCAATTTCTCCGGCGCCGTGCTTGTATCAGCGAACCTAAGTTCCACACAATCCCTCACCCACGAACAATTGAATTCAGCTGTACTGAGCGAATTAACGCGCCTGCCGGCCAATTTGGCGCATCTTCTCAGCAATCGAGGCACGCTCGGCGAACCTAGAATCGGCATCGTAATCACTTGACGGAGGGTTACTTGAGCACTTCGGCACGGCATTCATCGTCTGCTTCGGATCCCTCCGAGGAACCCCGCACGGGCGAATGGGCGACCGCTCGGAATTTCGTCCGTCAGTCTCGACCTATTCTCATACCCATTCCTACGGAATCCGTCACGCTGCGGCCTCCCCCTTCTTCCGCAGTGGACAATGGATGGGCACGCAGATGGTGGATCACCGTAGCGCTAGCCACACCCTGCGTCCTCGCCTCCGCAATGCTCATCCTCGACTCACGGGATGCGGCTGGCCGGATCGTTGGCATGGTCACACTTGTAGTCGGCGCCGCCATTGCGCTTCTCGGTGCGCTGAAGCGTAGCTCGGCCAGTGCTGCCTCACACACCGGGCAGCAGCGGCGAGCTTATCTCCGCTACCTCGCCGATGTGCGACGACAGTTGCATCGCACAGCTTCGCTCCAGCGCGAGATGCAACTTAGATCGCACCCGGAGCCATCAGATCTGCGCACCACCGTCAATCGTCGCAGACAACTTTGGGAAAGGACCTTGGGAGATTCCGATTTTTTGGCGGTGCGATTCAGTACCGGGCCGCAGCCCCTTGTCACTCCGTTGGTTACTCCTGCGATTCCTGCAGGGGCAGACCCGGTGTCCGCTGATGCCCTGACCTCGCTTGTTCAGGAATATGGAACTCTACAAGAACTTCCGATGGCTGTTGCTCTGAGTGCGTTCTCTCATATTCATCTTCATGGCAACGATGGGGAGCGCATCCGCAATCTGGCACGAACTATTATCGCCCAGCTTGTTACCTTCCACGGCCCGGACGACGTGCGGGTGCTGGTATACGCCCAACCCGATCAATCCCATGAATGGGAATGGATTGACCATCTGCCGCACGCCGGTCCGATCTTCGATGAGGGAATATCTGACGTCATAAGTGGATTGGCCGAGGATGCTTCTGAGTTTGCGCAACTTATTTCGGGGATTCGTGAACAGGCCCCATACGACGCCTCGGGTGCAATAGTGCGCCCGCATTTTCTCGTTCTGTGTGATACTGCGGCTATACCATCTGAGGCGAGTTGGCTTCTTGATGAGGGAAGGATGGGTGTGACTCTTGTCCGCATCTCTCCCGACTCTCAGGAAAGAACGACTGGTGCATTGAGGATCACGGTCACCGATGTGGATTTGAGAGCGGAAGTTCGTGGAGGCACAACGTACACCGGCGAGCCAGACGCCTTGACGATTCGACAAGTGACCCGGCTCGCGCGCGACTTGTCCCGGTTGTGCCTCGCAGATAACCAGAACGAGCGCTCATCCGGATAAGTTTGCGACGTTGCAGAGGCTGGCGCAGTGGGCGCACTCGGCCTGGCGGAAGAGGCGGGGCGCTGCCGTCGGTGAGTTCCCGGTGCCCGTCGCGGACGGCGGTGTCGGACATAAACCCGCCGGGGCCGAGGAACTCTTGTATGGGCTCCGGCCGTTGGGCGCGGAGATTAACTACACCGAGGTGTTAGCCTCGCCGTTTCGTTTGATTACGGGAGCTGTTGGGGCGGGAACGCGAACGTGCCTTCCTGACCTGGGACGATGTGCTGAGGGGTTCTGTCGGTCCAGGCGGAGGGCACTTTCTACGTGCAGGCTATCGGGTTGCGTCCCAAAATCCCGGGCAGGTCCTGGACCTCGACGCCACGCTGATCACCCGCCACTCCGAGAAGGAGCTGGCCGCACCCACCTATAAGAGCGGCTTCGGCTTCCACTCGCTGCTGTGCTTCCTGGCCAACACCGGCGAGGCACTGTCGGGCCGTTCAACCTCAGCAACCAGACGCGAGCGCGGTGCATGAACGCAATGGCGGTGGTGGCCTTCTCGTTTGGCAGTGCCTCGGTGTAGGCCAGGCGCGAGAAGCCGTCGATGGCGGAGTGCAGGTAGATCTAGCCTCGACGGCCGGTTCGGCGTTTCTGCCGTTCTGCAGATTTGGCCTGCGTACTTCCGCGGCCGTGGACTCGCCAGCCGCCGCCATCGGGGATGCGGCCGGCCTTCTTGATATCGATGTGCACCATGTGACCCGGGCGATGGGCGATGATTTGCCGCGCTGTGAACCGACGGCGACTCAGTTCGAGGTGTTCCAGATGTCGCGTGATAGTCCGGCGACTGATCTGGATGCCCTGGGTTGAGAGCTCGAAGGAGATGCGCTTTG
Source organism: Streptomyces sp. NPDC005761 (assembly GCF_040630635.1). NCBI lineage: Bacteria > Bacillati > Actinomycetota > Actinomycetes > Kitasatosporales > Streptomycetaceae > Streptomyces > Streptomyces sp. NPDC005761. Next base: position 11,985 of record NZ_JBEXXX010000025.1, read on the forward strand.
CGGACCACTTGTGTTCCCGGCGTAGCCGCTCAATTTGCTCCACTACCTCGCCCGGCATGGCTGTCGGTTGGTGGCGAGGCGCGGAGGACCGGTCGTGCAGACCGAGTTCACCGTAGCGGCGGAACCAGTTTACCCACTTTGACGCGCACGCTCTTGCCATCCCCATCTCCGCGGCCACATGGGCGATCGGGCGGGACTTACAGCGTTCGATGAGGCGGCGTCGACCTTCAACGGACAGCGGGGCGTTGCGGTGAAGCGACGGTTTCTTCAAGGTCATCGGGTGTGCCGTGTGGGTGTAGAAACGACAGGAAGACGAACTGCTACCAGCGGTAGGAAGCAGCCGACGAGGGGCCCGATGCACAGGGCGATCAGTACGGTGCCGACCCCGACGGTTCCACCCAAGAGCCAGCCGACGCCGGCGACGGCGACTTCGATGCCGGTGCGCACAAGGGCGACGGGGAGGTGAGTGAGCCGAACAAGTCCGGTCATGATGCCGTCGCGTGGTCCCGACCCAAACTGCGCGCCGAGATAGAGCGCGTCGAAGAATGCCAGAGCTACGAGTCCGAGGGCGAGGTATCCGATCTCGGCGAGTGGCCCCTGCGGGTTGGGGAGCACCGTCGCGGTGGCATCTGCGGCGAAGCCGACGATCGCGACGTTGAGGAGCGTGCCAAGCCCAGGCAGTTCTCGCAGGGGGATCCATGCAATGAGCACAAGCAACGAGATCAGGTTTGTCGCCCAACCGAACGAAATGCCAAGAGAGTTGGCAGTGCCCTCCGTGAGCACGCTCCAGCTGGCCGCCCCAAGCCCGGACTGGACGAGGAGCATGACGGCGGCCCCGTATCCCATCAAGCCGAGCAGGAGCTGGGAGATCCGACGTGCCCTACGGACCGCCCGGACCTGGGCAAATGCGTTCATGCGCGGTAGTACGGGTGGGCTGCGACGAGCCGAGACAGAGGTGCGTGTCGTGTAAGCAAGAGGTGCCATATGGCGATTCTCTCGGTGTTCTGGACCTGGATTCCATAGCCAGATTGACTATGCTGGTTTGGTGAAAATCAGCTCGCACGCAGTAGCGCGGATGTTGGGGGCCTGGCAGGAGGGGCCAGGGCCAGCGCATCAACGTCTCTCCGACAGGCTGCGTCTGCTCATCCTCGATGGACGCCTCTCCCTTGGTGCGGCCCTGCCGAGCGAGCGCGACCTGGCTGTCGCGCTCGGCACCAGCAGAACCACAGTCGGTACCGCATTCCGCACGCTGGTCGAGCATGGATACCTCGCCACACAGGCGCGTACCAGGGCGACGGTACGGCTGCCCGATGACACCACGCCCGCGCACCCGGTCGGCACGGACACAGAGACCATCGACCTGTCCTTTGCCGCGCCGGCTGCGCCCGTCGAAATCCTCCACGCTGCGTTCGCGACCGCTCTCGAACACCTGCCACGCCATTTCGAGCGGCACGGCTACGACCGATACGGCACCGCGGAGCTACGCCAAGCAGTCGCCCACTGGTATCAGCGGCGAGGATTGCCTACCCGGCCCGATCACATCCTGATCACCAACGGCGCACAGCACGCGCTTGCTCTTCTGACACGCGTACTCCTGTCGCCGCACAACAAAGTCGTCATCGACCACCCGACCTACCCGCACGCGATCACGACCTTTACTGAAGCGCGCGCCCGTCTTCTGCCCGTCGGTGTGACGTCTTGCGGCTGGGACACCGAGCAAATCCAAGCAGCAGGGCGGTCGGCGAACCTGGCCTACCTGATACCTGACTTTCACAACCCGACCGGGATGTGCATGCCCACCAGCGTGCGCCAACAGCTCCGGCTCGCGTGTCCCACAGTCATCGACGAGACCATGGCCGATCTGGCTCTGGACGTTCCGAGTCCCGAACCCCTCGCGCTGTACATGCCGGCAGCCATCAGCATCGGCTCTGTGTCCAAGAGCGTCTGGGGCGGCCTACGCATAGGCTGGATTCGCGCGCTGCCCTCCCTCCTGGAACGCGTCGAACAAGCCCGTCCCACCACAGACCTCGGCACCCCCGTCGTCGAACAGCTCGCCACAGCCGTCCTCCTGAACGAGCGAAAAACCCAGCGGCCGGACACACTCCAGCAGCTCAGATCGCAACGTGACGCCCTGAGGCAAGCACTCACCGAGCACCTGCCGGACGTCCACGCCCTGCAACCAGCCGGCGGTGTGACTCTATGGACAACCTTCTCCGGGCCCGTCAGCTCACGGCTGGCAGCCATGGCGCCTGACCACGGAGTGACCATCGCGGCCGGACCACGATTCGGGGTCGGAGGTGCGTTCGAACGCAACATCCGACTGCCGTACACGCTCCCTCCGAGTCAACTGATCCAGGCAATCCGCAGACTCGCACAGGCAGAACAGGCACTCGTCCACGGCGCTACCGGAACGCACGCCCCCGCACCCATCGCGTGAGCGTCAACAACGCTATGACCCGCAACAACTAAAAGTTGTTGCAGAACGTCTGGGATAGGGCATTCCTCTTGTAGGGGCGGGGTGTTGCGGGCTGAGCCGTTGTGGGTGGAGACGTTCACCGGCTTGCGTATGGGCCGGTTCGAGAAGTTGGTGAAAGTAGTACGGGAGCGGGGCGGAAGTGGTCCCGGTGGAGGGCGCCCATGGTGCCTGCCACTGGCGGACCGGGTCCTCCTGGTGGCCGTCTACTACCGGACCAACCTCACGATGCGCCAGCTCGCCCCGCTCTTCGGGATCTCCCCGGCCACCGTCTGCCGGGTCGTTCATGGCCTGCGGCCGCTCCTCGCGATCGAGCCGGCGCCGAGGTCCGTCGCAGACGTCGAACGGTTATGGATCGTGGACGGAACCCTCGTCCCGGTCCGCGACCGCAAAGTCGCCGCTTCCTCCCGCAACTATCGGTTCTCGGCGAACGTGCAGGTCATCATCGACGCGGACAGCCGCCTGGTGATCGCCTCAGCACGCCCCGTCCCCGGGAACAAGGCCGATGCCCACGCCTGGCGAGAATCGGACCTGCCCGCCATCGCGGCCGGGACAACGGTCATCGCGGACGGCGCCTATCTGGGCACCGGCTTGATCGTCCCGCACCGCAGAAGAGCCGGACGCCCACTTCTGCGCGGCCAGGAGGAGGACAACGCCGAACACCGACGCGTCCGCGCTCGCGTCGAGCACACCTTCGCCCGCATGAAGAACTGGAAAATCCTCCGCGACTGCCGCCAGAAAGGAGACGGACTCCACCACGCCGTCCAAGCCGTCGCCACCATGCACAACCTCGCCATGACAGGCTGAACCAGCAGGTCAAACGCCAACCCGGCCTGCCCACACCCACCCTTCTGCAACAACCTTTAGGCCGTGTCTGACAAGTACTGCGTGAGTGGGAGGGCACTGATGTATCGGATGTGCGCTGGTCCCGTCGTGTGAGGGCGGGCTTGGGCCGCTTTTGACGCGTGGCGGCCGATCTAGAGGACGTGCACCATCAGCACGATACTGAGGGCAACTCCCACCAGGCCCGCCATGTCGTAGTGCTTCCAGAATGGTTTGCGGGAAGCGAGTGCCGTCTCCGCGCGCCCAGGGGACACAGGGTCATAGAGGACTGCAACGCTGTCCCCTTCGCGGGTGCCGGCGGGGACGTGGTCTTCATCTGCGCTGTGTGTGCGCTTGACACCGTCTGGCGTCGTGTAGCTCAGAAGGAACTGCGGGCCGCCTTTCCCACGCCAATCACGATCGAAGCACCGAGCGACGACCTCGACGCCTCGGGAACGAAGCCTCAGCCGTCGCCGCATCTGCCAAACCACGACCAGCAGTAGAAAAATTGCGACGCCGTCGCAAGCGATCGTGTCCTGCACCCTCAAAGCTCCCCCAGTTTCGCAGTGGCACTGGTGAGCATTCAACCAGCCGCCGAGACCCTCCATGGCTGCGTTACCGGCTCGCGAAGCCAGAGGATGAGTGAGGCGAGGTGAAGCCCGGCGTGGTAGCGAGCGGCGAGCTTGTCGAAGCGAGTCGCGATCGCCCGGAACTGCTTGAGACGGGCGAAGCAGCGTTCGACCACGTTGCGGGTCTTGTAAAGCTCACGGTCGAAGGTCGGCGGTCTACCGCCCCTCGTCCCTCGCCGCAGGCGGTTGGCCTTCTGGTCGGCCCGTTCCGGCACGGCCTGAATGCCTCGCCTGCGCAGGACCTGGCGGATCGCGCGGGACGAATATGCCTTGTCCGCGATGACCGCGTCGGGCCTGCGGCGGGGCCGCCCGGCACCGGTCCGGGGCACCCTCAGCTCGTCCATGACCGTGTCGAAGACGGTGGAATCGTTAACGTTGCCCGGCGTGACTACGACGGCCAAGGGCAGGCCCCGGCCGTCGCAGGCGAGATGGATTTTCGTGGTCAGCCCGCCGCGGGACCGGCCCAGCGCCTGGCCAGCCGACACGCGTTCCGGAGCTACCGGGCCTTGGCCCATCCCCGCCGCATCGGCGCAGCGGATGTACCGGCTGACGGCGGCCGTGACGCGCCCACGGCCTCCTCCCCCAGCGCAGCGGGTCAGACCTCGGGGCGGTTGCCCTTGTCATCGCAGGGAATCTGGGTGGCCGGGTGGCGCGTACTGGTGCCACAGCGGCACTCGGACCCAAACTGAGTCCCGGTATGAGACTGCGGCACAATCTTCCTTCATGGCCGCCTCCCGTGATCCAGCCGTCCTGTATTCCGACATCGCAACTGAAGGCAGCCTGGCTGCCGCACTCCAGGCCGCAGCGGACAGGGACTGCCTCGCCGTCTCGTTCGAGGCCTCCGAATCCAATCCGCTGCTCCATGCTTCGGTCACGAGTTTGGTTCCGCATCGGACGGCGCTGGCGATCCATGCCTGGGCGGCCGAACGTCGTTGGTCGATCCGCGGCTGCGAGCCGTTTCAGGACATGGCGCTCGTAGAAGGCGACACGCAGGAACTCGCCCAGGTTGCTCGGGTTGCGCAGGCCTGGCACGACGGGGTAGAGCTGGCCGCGATCCGCCGCGCCGCACCGTTCGTGCACCTCACCGGGCGCTTCGAGGTACCCGACCACGATCCGGAGCGACTGACCGAGTCCGAGTGGCAGCATCTGCGCACAGAGGCCGACGAGATGGACTGGCCCGAATACCGCGCGCTCATCGAGGCCGCATACTCCGAACCGGCGCTGCGGGGGCTCTACCCGTTCACCAGCCACTGGACGCTGCGCTTTTCCACTAGCACTCGCCCACGCCTCACTGTCGTCCCGCTGTGCCTGGATGCGCATCGGCAGAAGCCCTACACCCTCAGCACCCACTACATGGGAGAGGTCCTCGCCGAGGCCACGACAGCAAAGAAGGCCGTGTCGATGGCCCTGCGTCATCTGCCCTCCGACCTTGTCGCCGTCACGCCCGGGGTGGACTGAACGGACCAGGCTGGGCATCGGACAGGGTGGCATTCGGGTCGCTGCTGGGGGCGCGACCTGCGCTCCATGCCTTCGTGATGCGACCGAGGCCATGGCCATGTACTACGGCACAGGCCGGTGCCGCCCATCACCGGAGCAACCCGGACCTCGTACAGCAACCTGGCCTCCGGCGCCCCGCGTCGCAGTCGCCTGCGGGCACCTGCGCGTGCTCCGTTCTGCCCCCCCCAGATTGCTTCTCTAATGCGAACCGCAATCTTGACGTTGGTGACGGTGACGGCGGTGGGCTGGGCCCTTCACGTACAACGTCTCCGCCACCGCACCCTCCACGGTGACGTCGAAGCACCTGTACGAGAACGCCAGACACAGTCCGACGCGATCGGTGTTCCGCCTCGCCGTCGGCCTGGCTCAGGTATCCGGTCCGGGCCACAGCGTCAGCTGGGCCGGGTGGGCCTGCTGGGCACTCGCCGACACCCCGCAGACTGCCGAACCTCGGAGGCCTTCCGCGGAAAACGGCGAAAGCCTTCGCGCCGTTTCTCCGGTCGGAATGCAGGAGTCGGAGCAACGGGGCTGCCAAGTTCCCTCACCCGGCCGCGGAATCATCGGCGGAGCGGTGAGTCGGCACCGTCTCTCCGGCTCAGATCACTGGGTGGAGACCTTGTGGACGGTGGTGTCGTCGGGGTTCAGCAGTCGCCCGTCCGCCGACCGGACTTCCAGTGTGCGAAGAGGATGTCCCTGCCGGCTGTCGACCATCTGCGAGTGCGGTTCGCCGGGAGCGAAGGCATTCTGCTCACCCCACTGCCGCAGCGCCACGATGACGGGGAAGAGGGCTTTGCCCTTCGGGGTCAGTACGTACTCGCTGTAGGCGCTGCCGTCCGAAACAGGGACGGATTCGAGGACACCGCCAGCGACCAGGGCGCGCAGGCGCGCGGTGAGGATGTTCTTCGCCACGCCGAGGCTGCGCTGGAACTCCCCGAAGCGACGGCTCCCGTCGAAGGCATCTCGCACGATCAGGAGAGACCACCAGTCGCCGATCGCGTCCACTGACCGCGCGACGGGACAGTCGCTGTCGTCGAAGCGCGTCCTTGCCACCATGCCATCCTCCACTCTCACACTAGTTGCAAGATGCTACCAAAAAAAGCTACGGTCCCTATTGGTGGCAAGATGCAACCAAGTGTGCGGAGGGGTGCTGAATGCTCAACAACTGTGAGGCTGCGACACCACGGGCCGCGGCCCGGAGCGGCGGAGGTTCCGGGTTCGTCCTGCCCCGCGGCGTCGTCATACTGTTCGCCGTCGCCTGTGGAACCACGGTGGCCAACGTCTACTTCGCCCAGCCGCTACTGGTGACTGTGGGCCACGACCTCGCTATGAGCCCGGCACTTGTCGGCAGCGTCGTCACCCTCACGCATGTCGGATACGGGCTGGGACTCTTCTTCCTCGTTCCGCTGGGCGACGTGGCCGACCGCAGACGGCTCATCGTGGCCCAACTGCTTCTCCTGGTGGTGGCACTGGCAGCGGTCGCCACCGCCCACACCGCAGCGATCCTGCTCGCGGGTATGGCCGGGATGGGGCTTCTCGCGGTAGTCACGCAGACGCTGGTGGCCTTCGCGGCGTCACTGGCCCCTCCCGCCCGGCGCGGACGCGTCGTCGGCGTGGTGACCAGCGGCGTGGTCGTCGGAATTCTGCTCGCCCGCACCGCATCCGGCCTCATGGCCGACCTCGCGGGCTGGCGCTCCGTCTACCTGGCTTCAGCGGCGCTCGCCGCTCTGCTCGCCCTGGTCCTGCACCGAGTGCTGCCGCGCCACAACGATGTCCCGCCGAGATCCCTGCGTTACGGACAGCTCCTGCGCTCCACGATCACCCTGTTCGCACGGGAACGGCTTCTGCGGCTCCGGGCCCTGCTCGGCCTGCTGATCTTCGCTGCCTTCAGCACCCTGTGGAGCAGCATCGCGCTTCCGCTCAGCGAGCCCCCGTTTTCTCTTTCCCACACCGCGATCGGGGCATTGGGGCTGGTCGGAGCCGTAGGCGCCCTAGCAGCGACCATGGCGGGCCGCCTGAACGACCGCGGACTCTCCCAACGGACCACCGGCACCGCCCTGGCACTGCTCGCTGCCTCGTGGCTGCCCTTGGCCTTCACCCGCAGCTCGCTCTGGGCCCTGGTCGTCGGCGTGATCCTCCTCGATCTCGCCGTGCAGGCGGTCCATGTCACCAACCAGACCCTGATCTATACGCTGCACCCGGACGCGGGCAGCCGGTTGATCGGCGGATACATGGTCTTCTACTCGATCGGCAGCGCCACCGGCGCCATCGCCGCGACCTCCCTCTACACGGCGGCCGGCTGGGGCGCCGTATGTGCACTCGGCGCCGCAATCAGCTGCCTCGCGTTTGCGCTCTGGGCGCTCACGCGACACAGCATCCCGGACACCACCAAGGCCGCCGACTGAGGTCATTCCGTGGCTGCTGATGTATCGACCGATTGATGAGCAAGACTTGGACTACGCGGCCAAGAAGGCGAGGGTCGAGCACCTCTACGGCATCGCCGAGGGCGAGGTCATACCGGAAGACGGCGAGCCCGAAGTCGTCTTCTGCCTGGACGAGTTCGGACCACTCAACCTGATGCCCCACCCCGGGAAGCAGTGGGCCGAACGCGGCGGCAAGCACAAGGACACGGACCGTGAGCCACGCCGTCGTGGACGGGCGACCCACAAACGCTACGGCCGAGTGCGTCACCTGTTCGCCGCCCACGACCTGGCCAGGGACGAGCTCTACGGCCATATAGAGCCGATCAAGAGGCGAACGCCGTTTCTGCAATTTTGCCGCTACGCACGCTCTACTCGGCCCACGTCCGCATCGCGATCGTCTGTGACAACTTCTCCCCGCACCTGACCACGAAGAAGTGCCAGCGAGTCGGTGACTGGGCCGCCGCGAACAACGTTGAGATCGCCTACACCCCGACGAACTTCTCCTGGCTGAACCGCATCGAGGCCCAGTTCACCGCCCTGCGCTGCTTCACCCTCGACGGCACCGATCACGCCACCCACAAGGAACAGTGCAGCATGATCCGCCGCTACATCATCTGGCGAAACCGCCATGCCGACGACCGGCGCCTACGCGCCGTCGTCGACAGGGCAAACGTTGCCTGATCCGGCACTAGCTTGGCGGTGATCTTGTCGCCGTAGCGCACCTTGCCCGACGGGCAGGTCGAGGTATGCCGACGGGCCACGACCTTCACCTGCATTCCCTTGGCGAGCTGCGCGACGTGCGGGACGGACAGTTCGAGCAGCGCGGCCACTTCACTGGGACAGGAAGCACCGAGTCGAGTGGCTGATCCACATCCTTCGTCGCGAGTCTGGCCCCCACCTGCCGTCGCAGAGCGCGTCGCAGCTCTCGCTGTTGGTCCTCCGTGCGCGCCTGGCTTCGCACAGCGTCCTTCAGCGCGTGCTCCGACTCTTCCAGGGAACACTGGCGCCGCGCGGCTCCCAACGTCTCGGGCAAGTGCCGTGTCAGAAGAGCTGAGTGAACTCGCCGGGGGCGGGGCTCAGTGAGTTGAATGTGTCCACGCGCTTCCAGAAGGGGACGCGCCAGTCACCACGGCTTCCGTAGAGGAACGGGGTGTGGCCCGGCTGGTAGGCGATGAGGTCGGGATGTCCGTCGTTCATGAAGTCGCCGATACCGATGAGGCGGGTGTACACGTTCCAGCCACCGCCGACCCTGGTTCGGGCGGCGAAGGTTCCGTCTCCCTTGCCGAGATACAGCCACAGCACGCCCGCCGAGTCGCGGGCGAGCAGATCGCCCGCCTTGGCGCCGCCCAGGTCACCGGGAGCGGTGATCTGGTTGTAGATTCCCCAGCCTCCCGTGCCGGCCTTCACCCGGGGCGACAGGGGCGCCTTGGCGTTCCCGGTGCCCATGTACAGCCACAGGACACCGGACTTGTCGGTGGCGAGGAGGTCGGGCCGACCGTCGCCATTGACATCGCTGCCCGCGGCGAGCTTGTTGTAGATGCCCCAGCCGTGGCCGACCTGCCTGCGCGGCCCGAGCGGCTTGTCGGGTGCGCCGGTCCCCTCGTACAACCAGAGGGCTCCGCTCCTGTCGCGTGCCAGCACGTCCCCGTGGGCCGTACCGCCGAGGTTGCCTGGAGCCCCCAGCCAGTCATAGATGTTCCAGCCGGTTCCGATCACCGAACGCCCCGTCCAGAGCACCCCGGGAAACGGGTCGAGGACGGTGCCGTACCGGTTCAGCCGCCCCGCGGAGTCGACGCCCAGCAGGTCCGGCGTGCCGTCGTCGTTGAAGTCGTGGGGCTTGGGGTTGCGGGCCACGGTGAATGTACCGGTGGTTTCCACGGCCGGGCCGACGCCGTTCAGGGGGGCGACCTTCATCCGATACGTGTAGGTGCCGTTGGGTGCGGCCACATAGCTGGTCCGCTCGTCCGCTTGAGGCTCGACCTCGCCGTTCCAGTGGACAACGACGGTCGCGGGGGCCACCATCCCGCCCGATCCGACCGACCGTCCCCGCGCGGCCCACTGCTGCTGGGAGGCCACATGGGTCAGCTCGACGTCGAGACTCACGCTGTCCCGGCTGACGTTCGCACCCAGGGCGACACCGAGACCGAACGCCTGGTCGCTGTCGATCACCTTGGGGACGGTGACGCTCCGGAGGGTGAGCGCGGTCGGCTCGCCGGTACTGGCGACGAGTGTGGCTACGGGTGCGCCGTCGTCGTTGAGCGCGATCCGGTACAACCCCTCGCCGTGCTCCAGGGTCCCGCCCTGTGCCAGAAGAGTCCCGTCGGGCGAGGGAAGCAACGTCTTGGCGTAGTCCATCAGGTGGACGGTCGAGCCGGTCTTCGTGGATCGCGCGCTGAGCGCGATACGGGGGCCCGGGGAGGTGGCCGTGGCGCCGTCCCGGCGAGCGGACAACATCCAGTCGTTGAGGAGGTCGACGGAGAGATCGTCCTCGCCCGCTTCGGTGCGCTGCACGTCGTCGGACCCGCGCGCGGCGAGGGACAGCGCCGCGCCCGTTCCGCGAGTGACGTCGGCCCAGGCGATGTATGTCTCCGAAGCGGCGATGTCGCTCAGCTGCGTGGACGCGGGAAACTCACGAGATTCCAGCAAGGTGCCCGTGGCGATGCTCACCAGGGCGATCCCCGGACCGGTCGGCGTCTTGTATCGAAGAAGAGCGGTGCCGGAAGGGGAGTCGGTGTCCGCGAGGACTTCCGTGACGGAAGGGGGCAGGCCGGCCACCTTCCGGTCCGTCAGCTCGCCGTTCCTCACGGAGACCAGGTGCAGATCGGTGCCGCCCGCCGTGTTCGGCAGTCATGAGGAGGGTGGAGCCGAGGATTCGGTAGAATTTCTCGCTGGTGTCCAGAGAGGTCCGTGCGATGCGCACGGGTTTGCCGCCGCCCGCCATGTCGTACAGGACGTAGGCGTCCCCTTCCGCAACGAGAACGGTGTCCGAGGCAGATCCGTATGCTCGGCCCGCCAGCTCTGTCGTGGCGCCGTCCGCGAGGCGCGTCCAACGGTAACGGTACGTACCGTTCGCATCGTTGGATCCGGTGAGGAAGCCGGTCGATCCGACGCCGTAAAGCGCGGAGCCCGCCGGAATGGGGATGACGCCGTCCTGCTCCGCCCGAGCGATGACCGCGCTGCCGCCCGGCGCCGCGGCAGCCACAGGGGTGGTCAGGCCAGCGCCTGCGGTGATCGCGAGGACTGCGATCACAGCGGCAGCGAGGCGCTGCTGTGGGGTGTGCGACATCAAGGAATCCTCCGAAGGGTCGAGCGGCACGGACCCAGTACGCGCCGAACGATCAGACATACGAAGTCATGCGGAGGTTGTACGGGGCAGTGGTCCGGTTGCGCGACGGCGACGGGCCTCCCAGCGGCTCGGACCCGACGGCTGCCGTCTTGCCATCACCCGGGCCGCCGAGCGCGCGGGCCTGGACGTGAAGCTCACCGTGCACTCCGCACCCCGCGGCCTGGTCAACACCGGCCGCAAGCAGGGCGGCTGGGCCGCCAACAGCCCCGTCTTCTGGGAGTACGTCGACGAGGGCGAACGCTGGGAGGACACCGCCACCGAGGGCATCGGCCTGTAGGTGCTGGGGGCGAAGACGACCAATTCCGCCCCCCTGGATGACATGAACAGCGGGGCGTGCCATGGAGTCGGATGCGGCATGGCCGCGAACCGGCCGACATGTTTTCCAAGATCATCCGAAAGGGTGGCGGTACGGCATGGCTCGTGCCGTGGTGGCTGCAATCCAGTGCCAGCACCAGAGGAATCGGAGTCACGCCCTCTCCCCCTCCACAGACACCTGGAGGAATCAATGCGGGGCACATTGAGCACTCTCGCCGTCGCGGGCATCACGGCAGGGGCTTGCCTCTTCATCGCAGGAACCGCAATGGCAGATGACAGCGCCTTCTCCGTCGTTGGTCCCCAATCCGAGGACGGCGGCGCGTCAGTAGCCAAGTGCCCCAGCGGCTCGCACCTGATCGGTGGCGGCTACCAGGGCACCCCGGCGTTCACCAACGGCGGTTCCCCGGCCGACTTTGTCGACGCCAACGGTCCCTCCGCCACACAGCCCAACGCATGGGTTGCGAGCTTCCACACCTGGTCAGTGAGGGCCGTCGCCCTCTGGAACGCGATAAGTAACACACAGACGCGCCACCCACCTGCTGACCGACGGGGCGCAAACGGTCGAGGGCGGTCCCGGCCATCGGGGCCACCCTCGACCGTTTCGCCCCCAGGGCTGGATTGGACGCCCAGAGGGCCGCGCTCGCGACTCCATTTGAGCAGAAACCTACCTCTCCTCACTCTCTGTATATGATTCAATACTTGGAGTAGTCGCCGTGGTTCACGCGGCGCTCCGGAACAGGGAGAGACCCCCCATGCGACACGTGCTCGCTAAGCTCGGCAGCATCGCCGCTGCCTGCGCGCTGGCCTTCGCCGCCGCACCGCCTTCACAGGCCGTAATCCTCAGCGAAGGGACCTCCCGCGTTGCAGCGGATGCCCCCGCGTACTTCGTGATGACCGATGTCACGCAGAAGGAATTCGTCCTCAAGCTCACGGAGGCGGACGACATCGAGCACGCCCGGGACTTGCTCAGCGGGAAGACGTCCGAGAAGCCTCACGTACTCACACGGGTCCTCAAGCGTGAGGCCTACCACAACCCGGGCTGGAGCTACCAGAACGACCCCGAGCGGACCGAGTTCTTCGACGTGGCCATCGAGGTCTGCGACGCGACCATCCCGTACGTAGAGGACCACCTCGACGAGGCCGGGGGGGCCTTCCTGCCTGGCCTGTACTGGTGCGATTGGACCTCGCGCCTGATCAGGGAGCTCCCCGCCTCGTAGAGCGGTCCGTCCCTCACAACAGCCGAAGGCGGCCCTGCCCACCGAGGGCGAGGCCGCCTTTGACCGTTTCCGGCTCGTATCTGAAATGGATCACGCAGGATCGCCCGCGAGAGCCTCCTGCTCGCAGCCACAGGTAAAGAAGTCGGGGAGAGTCTGACCCTCGCGCGAACGGCGCTCCGTACTTCGAGCGGCACCTGGTGCACCGCGCGTCGAAGTAGTACGAGATCTCGGTGTGCTGTTCGACCAGGGCCACCGGATACCAGGTGCCGCCGTCGTGCAGCTGGACAGTGAAGCCTTCGGCGCAAGTGCAGGACATGGCGGGATGCTCCCAGCGGCCGGTCGGCTCGGGCGGTCTCACGGCGCGGCGCGTAAGGGGGTGCCGGAGGTTGACGGCGGCAGGGCACCTGACAGCTGGAAGTGACGCTCCCTCAGGTTGCTTCCATTCCCCGCCGTGGTCGGCTGTGGACGGTGATGGAGCTGGCCTTGCAGACCGACGCATGGTTCTGGACTCACTGGTTTTCGCGGGGATCAGCGAGGTGGAGGTCGAGGCGGTTACGGCCGCGTTCGGCACGGTCGAGGTGGTGGCGGGAGGCCGTGCGGGCGGCGCCGCGTGTCCGGACTGCGACCGCTTCTCGGGCCGAGTCCACGACCGTTACCAGCGCAGACTGAGGGACCTTCCACTCGCTGACCAGGGCTTCTTGATCCAGCTGACAGTTCGACGCTTCATCTGCGGGTTCGCGGACTGCCCGCGCCGGACCTTCGCCGAGCCGTTCTCCCGGCTGACCGTCCCCGCACGCGCGATGCACCACGCGGCTCAACCACGCACTTGGGCAGGGTGGGGCTCGCCCTGGCAGGGCGGGCCGGCGCTCGACTCGCGGCCCAGCTGGCCTTCGGCGCGGAACGGATGACCTTACTGCGCAGGGTCATGGCGCTGCCCGATCCGCGGTTCAGTACGCCGCGGGTGCCAGGCGTGGACGACTTTGCGATCCGCCGCGGCCAGAGCTACTCCACCGTCTTGACCAGCGTTGAAGACCACCGGGTGGTCGACGTGCTCCCAACCCGGGAAGCCGGGCCGTTGGCCGCCTGGCTGAGACGCCACCTGGCGCGGAGGTCATCTGCCGGGACCGGGCGGGCGCCTACGCCCAGGGTGCCCGACGCGGTGCCCCCGACGCTCTGCAGGTCGCTGACCGTTCCCATCTGGGGCAGGGGCTCGGCCGGGCCGTGGCCCACCCCGTCGGACGGCGGGTGAGGCGGCCTGCCGCTCTGCATACAGCCGAGGCACAAGACGGAGTAGACGCCGGGTTACTGGTGGCGAGATTCGGGGTCCAGCTCTGGCCCGGTTGGCGGTGGAACAACTCTCGTACGAGAAGGGCGTCTTCGTGAGCCCTCCCTCGGAGGCAGGAAACCGGCGTGGTGCCAGCCGACTGTTTAGGGAAACGATGGGTGTCCACGGCGACTGCCTGCGAGCACTCCACAGAAGTTGCGCCAGAGCTACGACTGTTGATTGCAACCAACTTGCCCTAGGCAGCGCTCAGTTCGCGGACCAGTTCACCTCCGCTCGAGCGGAGGTGAGCCGGAGCCCCACATGTTCGGTCGCAAGTGCGCCGAGTGCTCCCCGCGCGAGCGGAGTTCAGCCGTTCGGGTCAATGCTGCCTCTTGGAACGCAGCGCTCTCGATCGCGCGGTATTGCGCGCGACGGTCAGCGCACTGGAGGCAGGTTGGTGCCCCGACGACCCGGAAGACTGCGCTACCGATAGGCATCGCCGCAGGTCAGCGTCTCTCGTCGTCGCGGCGCCCGAGCCTTTGACCGGCCGACCCACTCATAGTCGTCCCGCGTAGTCCCACCCCTCGGACGCGGCGAGAACAGCGGGAAGGTCGTGGTGGCGGCAGGCTGTCAGCCTGGCCGGCTGGGCCGGCCGTCCGACACCGAGGAGTGACGGCGGCCGACCGCTCGGGCCTGCAGAAGTGTTCGTGCCAGGGTGCTACGAGAGGGAGGCGCTTCCCCTTCGAGAGTGGTTGAAAAGCCCGCGGAACGCGATCATCGCGACGGTGAGCCAGACCACGCCGACGAGAGCGACAAGGCCCGCTGATCGTGCGACCACGCCGAGATCCGCTCCGGACTCGAGGTGCCGGATCGCGTTGAGGCCATGCGTCACCGGCACTGCCTGGGCTGCCCAGCCCACGCCGGACGGCCAGAAGTCGACCGGGACGACCGCACCGCAGAAGGCTGTGATGGCCATGGTCACGACGGCGCTCATGACATTGCGCGCCCCCGGCGCCACCAAGGCCACCGCACCGATCACCAGAGCCATGCAGTACGTGGCGAAGCTCGTCAGCAGCACCAGCACGACGACGAGCGGGACGTCGGCCGGTGTCCAGTGGAGATCGAAGAACAGCGACATCGTGAAAATCGCGATGGAGGTGGTAGCGGTAGCGGACAGGGGCCACATCATGCTTCTGCCGAAGTAGTAGCCACCGGGAACGACCGGTGAGGCTGCCAGCAGTGGGAAGGTACCCAGGTTCAGGTCCCAGGTCGTGGACGCCACGGTCATCAGGGACTCCGCGACACAGATCATCAGCGCGGCGCCGAGCACCACGTGAACCACGTAGTCGGGGTCTCCGACCGTCACACCGATGATGCTGTAGAACGCCACCTGGCAGAGAACTCGGACGAGCCAGCCGCCCAGCCACGTCTTCCACGTGTAGAACCACGCGAAGTCGGTGCGCGCAACGATGAAGCCTTGGCGTACCGCCGTCATGACCCGCATGGCATGGGTTCCCATCGCTTGCCCCTCATTCCTTGGCCAGGGCGCCGAGCGCGCGTGCGCGTTGCAGGAAGCAGCCGATGAACAGCCTTCCGAGTGCGAAGGCGATTGCCCCGAGGAGGCCGAGCATCACCAGGTAGTAGATGGTGTTCTCCAGCTCCGCTCCCGGTGTCGTCGCAGCTCTCAGCAGATCGGCACCCCAGGACAGATACACGATCCGCGTCAGGCCCTCGAGCCAGTCCGGGTACTGGGAAACGGGCACCAGCACACCGCCCAGCAGATAGACCGGGAAGGACAGGGTGTTCTGCACGATCCGGGCACCCGGAGCGATCACGAAGACCGCGGACAGTGCCGTCGCCGTCGCCGCCGTCGCCGCCGCGGTGAGGACCAGGGCAGAGGCGAAGAGCAGAGGCTGCTCGAAGGAGAGCCAATAGCCGAAGACCGAGCCCGCCGCGAGACAGGACATCAGGAACGAAGGCAGTGCGAGCAGCATGCAGGCGCAGAGCCGCCCGAAGAGCAGCATGGCGAAAGACATGGGTGCGGCGATCAGCGACTCCAGTCGCCCGTTCTCCCGGTCCTCGCTGATCATCTCCCCCGAGAAGGACAGGGCGGCCGTCCACATGGTGATGAGCATGGGGGCGATGACGGCATGCGAGTTGAGGTCGGTGCGCCCCGAGTACTCCATGATCGACATGAACACCAGGGCGAAGAACGGCGCTGTGATGAGTGAGAAGTACGTGTCCGCCTGACCTCGCATGGCGACGATCTGGAATTCGAATCCGGCGCCGAAGCCGGGCATCAGGCGCCGTCGCGGGGCTCGCTCGAGGGCTGTCATCCATCCACAGCCATTCCGCGGCGGCCGATGAGATGCAGATAGACCTCTTCCAGCGAGGGCCGGCTTCTGGAGACGTCGGTCACGCCCGCTGCCACGATCGTCATCAGCACCTGTCGTGTGGCGTCGGAATGCTCGGTCTCGATGCGAAGGAAACCGGCCTCCGTCTCCGACACGGCTGCCACGCCCGCAAGACCGGTGAGGCGGTCACGCACCTCCTGGGGCACGCCTCGGGCGTCGACGCGTTCCCGGGTAGAGACGATGTTCCCGACCGTGGTGGGGCTTTCCGTCAGGGCCAGGCTGCCGCCGTCGATGAACGACACCTGGTCGCTGAGCTCCGCGGCCTCGGCCATGTCATGGGTCGTCATCAGTATGGTGCGGCCGTCGGCCCGGAGTTCCCGGACAAGGTCGCGAAAGTCCCGGGCCGCCACCGGATCCATGCCGACCGTGGGCTCGTCGAGGATCAGCACCCCCGGGTCGGAAACCAGGCCACGGGCCAGGTGGAGTCGCTGCTTCATGCCGCGGGAGAACCCCTGCACCCGTTCGTCGGCGCGGTGCGCCAGGCCCATCCGGTCGAGCAGTTCGTCCACCCGCCGTCGCCGTTCACCGCGGCGCAGGCCGTAGAGAGATGCCCAGAAGTTCAGGTTCTGCCGCGCGCTCAGTCGGTTGTAGAGTCCACGGTCACCCCCGAAGACCACGCCCAGGCACTGCTTCACCTTCTCTGCGTCCCTCACCACCTCGTGGCCGAGCACCGTGACCGTGCCCGAGGAAGGGAGGAGGACCGTGGAGAGGATGCGGCACAGGGTGGTCTTGCCGGCACCGTTCGGGCCCAGCAGTGCGTGCACCTCGCCCCGGGGGATGGTGAGGTCAATGCCCTTGAGCGCCATGAAGTCGGGCTTCCCCTTGACCACGTAGGAGCGGGTGACCCCTCGTATGTCGATGGCAGCCGTCATCGCTCGCCTCCGGTCGCCTCGGCCTCGGCCCTGACCAGGGAGGCAGGCCGCATATCGGTCCACGCCCCCTCGATCACGTCCAGGCATTCCCGGCGCTCGCCGGGTCCGTGGACCTGCCGCCAGCCGCGGGGCACCTCCAGCGGGGCCGGCCATAGAGAGTGCTGGTTCTCGTCGTTGACGAGAACCAGAAAACGCCCTTCGGCGTCGTCGAACGGGTTGGACATCCACCTGCTCCTGTCAGTCGGGGCCGATCGGGCCTAGGGCGCCTCGTTTGGATCAGGCCGGGCTCGCGGGGTCCGGCCTGATCCAGACGAAAGGCCCTAGCTGAGGCCGAGGGTGAGAATCCCCGCGATCCGTTCCTGTGCGCCGGGACTCATCAGTTCGACGTGCGCGTAGTCGACACTCACGACGCCCAGCTTCCCTTCCACATAGGGCTCCCACAGCTCGGAGCCGAGCCAAGCGGGGCGTCCTGGCTCCTCGGCTGTCACGAGGAGTACATCGCCGCGGAAGACTCCCGGGACATCGCGGGACCCGAGGCGCAGGTGGTGGCCGGTCACCATCTCCAGCCGGCCGAGGTGCTCCGGCGACAGTCCTCGCAGCACCTCGGCCGTGAGGTGCTCGCGAAGCACGCTCGCAGGATCCGGCTCCCGCCCGGCGCCGCGGGCAGCAACCTCGTTGAGGGGGTAGCTGTCGAGCAGCGCCAGCAGCGACACCTCTTCCCCGGCATTCTGAAGCTGGGCCGCCATGGCATGGGCGACGTTCCCCCCGAAGGACCACCCCAGGATCTGGTAGGGCCCTTGCGGCTGGTACTCGCGCACCAGTCGCACGTACTCCGAGGCGAGTTCCCGCACACTTGCGGCCTGGCGCCCGGCGCCGCTCAACCCCGGGGGCTGCAGGCCAACAACCGGAACGTGTGCCGGAAGGTGACGCACCAGGCCGGCGTAGCACCAGCTGAGTCCGGTCACCGGATGGACGCAGAAGAGGGGTGTGCCCGCCCCCTTGCGCAGCGGCAGTACTGCGGCCATGGGGTTGCGGCCCGAGCCGCCCCGCAGCACCCGGAGCAGTCCTGCGACCGAGCGCCCCCGCATCACGTCCTGGACCGTCGGCTCCAGCCCCAGCAAGCCGCGCAGCCGGCTGACCAGCCGGACCGCGAGCAGCGAGTGTCCGCCGAGTTCGAAGAAATCGTCCTCCGGCCCCACATGGGGAATCCCGAGCACCTCGGAGAACTCCTGGCAGAGCAGTTCCTCCTCCGGGCCCCGCGCGACGTCCCCGGAGCCGTGCGCTGCGTCCCCGGCCAGCGGAGCCGGCAGGGCGCGCCGGTCGAGTTTGCCGGCCGTGGTCATGGGAAGGGCGTCGACGCGGACGAAGGCCGACGGGATGAGGTGAGCGGGGAGTTGCTCGGCGAGGTGGCCTCGAAGGGCACGCGCCTCACACTCCTCGCCTTCCGGAACGAGGTAGGCGACCAGCTGTGCCTTGCCCGGTTCGTCCTCCCGCAGCATCACCGCCGCCTGCCCCACGTCCGGATGCCGGGCAAGCGCGGCCTCGATCTCTCCCGGCTCCACCCGGAAGCCTCTGAGCTTCACCTGGTCATCCGCTCGTCCGTCGAAGGCCAGTTGCCCGGCAGCGTCCCAGTGGGCCAGATCGCCGGTCCGGTACATACGGGAGCCGGGCGGACCGTATGGATCAGCGACGAACCTCTCCGCCGTCCTGGCCGGTTGTTCGACGTAGCCACGGGAGAGTTGTGCCCCGGCCAGGTAGATCTCGCCACGCCCCATGGGCGGCACGGGGCGAAGGGCATCGTCCAGGACGTACACCGTGTTTCCGCCCAGCGGACGGCCGATGCGCGGGGTCGGTCGTCCGTCCAGAAGGCAGGCCGTGGCGTTGACCGTGAACTCGGTGGGCCCGTAGACGTTGTAGGTCCGAGTCCCTGCGGCTGCGCGCAGCCGCGTCCACAGGTTCCGGTCGGCCCGCTCGCCGCCCATCAGCAGCAGGCCCGGGGCGCACCCGGGTTCGTCGAGCAGCCCCGCCTCCACCAGTTGGGCGAGATACGTCGGCGTAGCGTCCACGACATCGATGTGCCGGTCCAGGAGATACCGGGTGTATTTTTGGGGGTCGCTCCGGGTGGTCTCCGGGACGACGTGCAGCTCGTGTCCCGCGACGAGCGCGAGGATTCCCTGCCAGGAAGCATCGAAGGCTACGGAGGCGGTGAGGCTCACCCGCAACTGTTCGCGGCCCGGTTCCTCCGTCGCGGCCCGGAAGATCTGCTGGGACATCTCGGCGAGCAGACCGGCCAGTTGGCGGTGTTCGACCAGCACGCCCTTGGGGCGGCCTGTCGACCCCGAGGTGTGAATCACGTATGCGGCGTGTTCCCCGCGTATCGGCGGTCGGGGCTGCTCCTGGCCGGGAAGCCGGGCAGGCGCGGCGGCCAGTTCGGCGAGTGTCTGGGGGGAGTCCAGGTCCAGGCAGGGAACCCCTGACTCCGCCGAGAGCCGCGCGGCCGACTCGCCGTCGGCGAGAACGAGTGAGACACGGGCGTCCCGGAGAATGCTCGCACTGCGTCGCACCGGATGGGAGACGTCGAGCGGTACGGCCGCGCCGCCCGCCGCGAGCACGGCGAGGAGGGTCGTGATCTGGCGGCCCGACCGGGGCATCAGCACCGCCACGCGTTGCTCCGGTCCGATGCCCCTCGCTCGGAGTGCGTGGGCCAGGCGGCCGAGGCGTACCCCTAGCTCCCCGAATGTGAGCTCTCCGTCCTCGGCGACCAGGGCCGGCGAGTCGGGGACCTCCGCGATCCGCTGCCGGAGCACGTCCAGGACGAGGGGGGCCGGTACCGCGTCAGGCGTCGGCTCCTGTCTCCTCGCGGGGGCGGCGTTCGAACGTCCCGGCGCGGTCACCGGGAGGTCCGGTCGCTCGCTCACCTGATCGACCAGGGAACGAAGCTCATCTGCCAGCCACTGGGCTGTCTCGGGTTCGAAGAGCTCTGCGCAGTAGAGCAGTTGGCAGTCCAGCCCCCGGCCGTCAGGGCGCTCACGGAATTCGAGGGCGAGGTCGAACTTGGCCGTACTCAGCCGGGTCTCCCCCGCGGTTGCCGATACCTCGCCGAAGTCCAGCGTGCCGGATTCTGCCTCCAGGCAGGTGACCATCGTCTGGAACAGCGGGTTCCGCCAGGACACCCGATGCGGGCCGAGGCTTCCGACCAGGCGGTCGAACGGTAGTTCCTGCTGCGCGAACGCGGACAGCGCGGTGTCCCGCGCGCGACGCACGAGCTCGCGGAAGTCCGGGTCTCCCGAGACGTCGAGACGCAGTACGACCGTGTTGACGAAGTAGCCCACCATGTCGTTGAGAGCCTCGTCCGTCCGCCCCGCGACGGGCGTGCCCAACGGGATGTCATGTCCGGCACCTATACGGGCCAGCAGTGCGGCGACCGCCGCGTGAGCGACGACCAGCATCGAGGTACCCGACCCCTGGGCCACGGCGGAGAGGCGCCGGTGCACTGCGGGCCCCCAGTCGATGGTGACCCGCCCCGCGGTGATCCGGGCTTCGTCCGGACGCGGGTGGTCGTAGGGCAGCGGCAGCTCTTCGGGCAGCTCCGCCAGAGTGTTCCGCCAGAAGTCCAGTTGGCGCCGTGCGAAGTCGGAGGGCTGTTCGGCGCCGCCCAGGAGCTGGTGCTGCCAGACGGCGTAGTCGGCGTAACGCACCGGCAGTGGAGCCCAGTCCGGCGCATGGCCCGCGGCCCGGCTCCGGTATGCGTCGCCCAGGTCGCGCCGCAGCGGTCCGAGCGACCAGCCGTCCACCGCGATGTGGTGGAACACCAGGGAGAGCACGTGCTCTCCATGTCCGGTCGTGCAGAGCAGGGCTCGTATCGGCAACTCCTTCGCCAGATCGAACTCGCGGTCGCCCTCCGCCCTCAGCCGACCGGCCAGCTCCTCGGGGGTGACAGACTCCACCGCCAACAGCTCGGGCAGCTCGCCCGGAGAGACCACCTGCGGAAACGGGCTGCCGTCCCGCTCCGGAGAGCGGGTACGCAACGCGTCGTGGCGCCCGGCGAGATCGTGCAGGGCACGGCGGAGCGCCACCACATCGAGCGGGCCGGTCAACCGGAGAACGCAGGGGACGTTGTATGCCGCGCGGTACCCGGAGAGCTGCTGCAGGAACCACAGACCGTGCTGCGCGGGGGCCAGCACCGGTTCCCCCGTGGCCGTCCCGGGACGCAGGGCGGGCCGGTGATGCGCGCTGTCCCCGGCCGCGGACAGCCGGGCCGCGAGTCCGGCCGGAGTCGGCTCCTCGAAGACGTCACGCACGGTCAGTTCGGCGGCGAGCACGCTCCGGGCGCGGCTGATCAGCCGGATGACGGACAAGGAGCTGCCGCCGGCTGCGAAGAAGTCCTGCCGGGCCGAGAACGGCGCGCCGTTGCCGAGCACTTCGGCGAAGATCGCGCACATCGCCTCCGTCGCGGAGTCGCCCGGTCTCCCGGGCTCGGCCGAGGCACTCGGTCCCCCTGGGACGGGGAGCGCCCGTCGGTCGATCTTTCCGCTGGCGGTGAGAGGCAGTTCGGCGATCGGCACGATGTCGGAGGGGATCATGTAGGGCGGTAGGTGCCCCCGAAGGAACTCACGCAGTTCCGCGGGGTCCGGCGCGCGGTGGCCGGTGGTCACGTATCCGGTCAGTCGGCCGTCGCCGCCCTCGTCCTGCCGGACGACAACAGTGGCCTGCCGCACGGCGGGATGACGGGTGAGCGCGGCTTCCACCTCTCCCGGCTCGATACGGAAACCACGCAGCTTGACCTGCTGGTCGCCGCGGCCCAGGAACACCAGCACGCCCTCGTCCCAGCGGACGAGGTCGCCCGTGCGGTACATGCGGCTGCCGGGGGGCCCGAACGGACAGGCGACGAAGCGCACCCCCGTCATGCCCGGACGTCCGAGGTAGCCACGGGCGAGACCGGCACCGGCTATGTAGAGCTCGCCCGGAACGCCGGGTGGTACGGGGGTCAACGCCTCGTTGAGCACGTGGAGACGTGTGTTGTCGAACGGCGTGCCGATCGGCAGGGCACGCTCCGGGACCGTGGCGCGCTCCAGCCGGTACGACGCCGCGAAGGTAGTCGTCTCGGTCGGGCCGTATCCGTTGACGATCGAGATTTCCGGGCAGTGCACGGCGACGCGCGCCGCTGAGGCGGGTGGCACGACGTCACCTCCCGCCCAGACCTCCCGCAGCCCGCGCAGCGTCTCGGGGGCCACGTCCGCCACGACCTGGAAGAGCCCGGAAGTCAGCCAGAGCCCCGTGACCCGGCACTCGCGCACCACCCGTCCGAGGGTGTCCAGGTCGAGATCGCCGGCGGGGGCCACGACCACTTCCCCGCCGTTGAGCAGGGGCACCCACAGCTCGTAGGTGGAGGCGTCGAAGGCAAGGGGTGAATGCATCAGGACCCGCTCGTGCCCGCCCCCGTGCCAGCTCCCGTCCTCGACGAGTTCGACGACGCACCGGTGGGTGACCGCCACTCCCTTCGGCACTCCGGTGGAGCCGGATGTGTAGATCACGTAGGCGAGATGGTCGGGGAGCAGGTCCGGCTGCACGACGGGACCCGCTCCGCCCGTCGCCGGGCCGGGTGTTCCGGTCCCGGTGAGCACGAGGGTGGGCACGCCCAGAGCTGCCGCCCGCTCCGCGTGCCCGCTGTCTGTGATCAGCAGCCGGGCACCGGACTCGGTGAGCACCTGCCGCAGCCGCTGCTCCGGGTCGCGGGCGTGGAGCGGAACGTAGCACCCGGAGGCCTTCAGCACCGCGAGCGGGGCAGCGACGGCGGCGGCGCCACGGTCGAGCAGCAACGCCACCCGGTCCTCACGTCTCAGACCGCGCGCACGCAGTTCTCCGGCGATCCGGTCGGCCCAGGCGTCCAGGTCCGCGTAACTGAGCCGCCCCGTCTCCCACGTCACCGCCGTGGAGTCCGGATGACTCGCCACCCGGATACGGAACAGCTCCGGCACGGTCACCTCCGGCACGGGGGCGGCCGTGCCGGTTCCGGCGCGGGTGAGGTGTCCGGTCTCGCGTTCGGCGAGCATGTCCAGCCGTGCGACAGCCGTGTCTGGCCCGACGCAGGCGGCAGCCGTCAGCCGTCTCAGCCAGCCGGACAGCCGTTCGACGGTGGAGGGTTCGTACATATCCGCTCGGGCCTCGATGCGCACACCGATTCCGGCGAGGCCACCGTCTTGCCCGGTCCGCTCCGCGAAGGTGAGGCACAGGTCGAACTTCGCCGCAGCAAGGGTGGTCGGCTCGGGGCGGCAGGTGGTGCCTGCCATGGTGAAACTGCCCTCGCCGCCGCGTTCCTGCACGACGGCCATCACCTGGAAGAGCGGGTGACGCGACACCGAGCGGGGCGGGTTGACAATCTCCACGACGCGCTCGAAGGGCAGTTCGTGGTGGTCGTACGCGGCAAGTACGGTTTCGCGGACCCGGCGCAGCAGCGTCCGGAAGTCCGGTCCGCGGGAGAGGTCGAAGCGCAGCACCTGGGTGTTGACGAAGAAACCGACCATGTCGCCGACCTGCTCGTCCGCACGAGTGGAGACGACTCCGCCGAGAGGTATGTCGCTGCCGCCGCCGATTCGGTGGAGCAGCATCGCCACGGCGGCCTGGAGGGCCATGGTGAGGCTGACGTTCTCCTCGCGGGCAAGCGCGGAAAGGGCTCGGTGGGTCTCCTGGTCCAGGACGAAGTCACGTACGTGCGCCCGGGGTTCGGGGACGGCCGGGCGCGGGCGGTCGGCCCGGAGGTCGAGCTCCGGCGGCAGGTCGGCGAGCGTCTCGCGCCAGTAGCGTGTCTGACGGCTCACCAGGCTCGCCGGATCGTCCTCCTCCCCCAAGGCCTCGCGGTGCCACACCGCGTAGTCGGCGTAGCTCACCGGCAGCGGCGGGTACTGCGGCGTCGCTCCGCGCAGTCTGGCCTCGTAGGCCACAACGAGGTCCTGTCGCAGCAGCTCGCTCGACCTGGCGTCACCGGCGATGTGATGCAGCAGGAGCAGCAGTACGTTCTGCTCGGGTGCGATGTGGAAGAGCACGCATCGCAAGGGCGGCTCCCGGGTCAGCTCGAAGGCATGGCGCAGCGCGTCGTCCAGGGCTGCCGGCAGACCGTGCTCGGAGGTGTCGGCGCGAACGAGCAGGGGCCCGGGGTGGTGGGGCAGGACGCGCTGGCGCGGCACGCCGTCCCGCTCGGGGAAGACGGTGCGCAGAGGCTCATGCCGTGCCACCACGTCCAGCAGGGCGAGCTGCAGGACTTCGGCGTCGAGCGGGCCGGAGATCCGCAGGGCCAGGGGGATGTTGTAGGTGTCCGTGGCGCCTTCGGCGCGCGCGATGAACCACAGCCGCTGCTGCGCCGCCGACAGCGGTACGTCGCCTTGATGCGTCCGCGCAGCCAGCGGGGGCCTGGAATCCGTCCGTGTGAGCAGGGGGGCCAGAGCGGCTGGGGTGGGGTGGTCGAAGACGTCACGGATCCGGAGGTCGGATCCGAACACGGAACGAATGCGCGCGAGCAGGCGCGTCACCAGCAGCGAGTGCCCGCCGAGCACGAAGTAGTCGTCGTCGCGGGTGACACTCTCGACGTTGAGCGTCTGTGCGAACAGACGGCACAGGATGTCCTCGCGCGGCGAGCGCGGAGCGTCCGTCGTGTCCGGCCGGTCGTCGTACACCATGGGTGTGGGGTCGGGGAGTGCCCGTGCGTCCACTTTGCCGCTCGCGGTGAGGGGCAGCGCGTCGATGAGCACGATGCTGTCGGGCACCATCGGGCGCGGCAGCCGCGCGGTCAGATGTGCGCGCAGCTCTCCGCCCCGGGTCGTGGCGC
This sequence comes from Streptomyces sp. NPDC005761, assembly GCF_040630635.1. Classification (NCBI taxonomy): domain Bacteria; kingdom Bacillati; phylum Actinomycetota; class Actinomycetes; order Kitasatosporales; family Streptomycetaceae; genus Streptomyces; species Streptomyces sp. NPDC005761. Next base: position 37,076 of record NZ_JBEXXX010000025.1, read on the forward strand.
CGTCGCAGGGCACCACGTAGGCGCGGAGCCGGGTGATGCCGTCGGTGTCCTCGCGTGCCACTACGGCGGCCTGCCGCACCGAGGCATGCGAGGCCAGTACCGATTCGATCTCGCCGGGCTCGACGCGAAAGCCCCTCACCTTGAGCTGGTCATCGGCGCGCCCGTCGAAGACCAATTGCCCGTCCGCGTCCCAGCGGCCGACGTCGCCGGTCCGGTACATGCGGCTTCCCGGCCGCCCGTGGGGGTCCGCTACGAAGCGGGACGAGGTGAGCCCCGGCTGCCCGCTGTAGCCCCGTGCGATCTGCGGGCCGTGCAGGTAGATCTCGCCTCGCGCGCCGGGCGGGACCGGGCGAAGGGCCTGATCGAGCACGAGGACGCCGAGACCGTCGAGCGGGCGGCCGATCCTGGGTGCGGGAACGTCGCCGATCAGACACGTCGTGGCGTTGACGGTGAACTCGGTCGGCCCGTAGCAGTTGCGGACCTCCACCCCACTGGCCTGTCGGAGCCGGTCCCAGAGCGCCTGGCTCACCGGTTCCCCGCCCACCAGCACCATGCCGGGGCAGCCGGGCCGGTCCAGGAGACCGGCCTCGACAAGCTGCCCGGTGTGCGTCGGTGTCGCGTCCACCAGGTCCACCGCGTGTTCGCGCAGGTAGCGGACGTGGGACTCGGCGTCCCGCCGTACGTGGTCGGGGACGAGGTGCAGTTCGTGTCCGTGCACCAGTGCCAGCAGCCCCTGCCAGGACGCGTCGAAGGTGAGCGCCGCGGTCAGGGCGACGCGCAGCCGGTCGTGCCCGAGGCGACGCGTGCCGGGGATGAAGACCTCCCGCACCATCTGCGCATGGAGGTGTGCCAGCTGGCGGTGTTCCACCACGACGCCCTTGGGGCGTCCGGTCGAGCCCGAGGTGTGGATGACGTACGCGGCGTTCTCGGGGCGCACCGCGGTGGGGCCCGGCTCCTGCGAGCTGCCACCGCCGGACTCCTCCTGCCAGGCGCCCGCGACAGCGGGGTCGTCCAGGGTGAGGCGGGCCGACCGGGGAAGGTCTACGAGGTCTCCGAGGTGTGCCGCGGTCTCCGCCGTGTCGAGCAGCAGCGTCACGTTCGCGTCCCGAAGCATGCCGTGCGTGCGCGCCGGCGGCTGGTCCGGGTCGAGCGGGACGCAGACACCACCGGCTGTCAGCACCGCGAGGAGCCCGACGACCTGAGTGTCCGAGCGCGGCACCAGGAGCGCTACGCGTTGTTCGGGGCCGATACCGCGGTTCGTGAGCAGCCGCGCCAGGCGCCCCGCGCGTCGGCCGAGCTCAGCGTAGGAAAGTCGGGTGTCGCCGTGGACCAGCGCGGTCCGGTCGGGTGTCCTGCGGATCTGCTGCCGGAGCAGCTCCGGGACCAGCGGTGGAGGCTCTGCCGGGGCTCGCCCGCTCCGGCCGATGGCGGCGGCATTCCCCAGTTCGCTCGGGGACAGCAGTGCGACAAGGTTGAGGGGTGTGTCCGGTTCGGTGGCGGCCTTCTCCAGGAGACGGACGAAGCGCGCCACCGCGCCATCGAGGAAGTGCCGACTGAAGAGACCGGATCGGAAGCGAAGGTCCCCGGACAACTGCCCATCGACGACGCTGCTGTTCAGCTCGATATCGAAGCGCGCGGCCTCGTTGGGCAGCCACAGCCGGGTGACGTCGTGTCCGGTGTCATCGGTGAGGGCGGTGACGGCGGGCCGTACGCCGTGATGGATCAGGAAGGCGTTGACGGGCTCGGTGCCGCGGCCGGTGGCCGCACCCGCCTCGGCGAGGATCCGCTCATACGGCAGGTGCTGCTTGCGGGAGGTCCGTAGCCTCCCCGTGAGCTGTTTCATCAGGTCCACGAAGGACGTACCGGGCTCCAGGACGCCACGCAGCAGGAGGTTCTTGACGAAGAATCCGACAACGCCGTCGTCGTGCCGCCCGCGCCGGGCGTCCAGTGCCAGGCCGACCGTGATGTCGCACTGGCCGGTGTGCCGGGCGAGCCATGCCTGGAAGGCGGCACCGACCACAGCGGTGAGCGGGGAGCGATGCTGGCCGGCCAGCCGCTCCAGCGCCTGAGTGTGCGCGGCGGACAGACTGAACGGGATCTCGTGTGCCGTGGTGCCGGGCCGCGGGGCCGGAAGATCACCGGGCAGCGAGGCTGCCTGCATGCCGGCGAGTTCCTGACGCCAGTGGGCGAGCCGCTGCTCCAGCACCGTCTCGCCCAGCTCGGCCCGCTCCGCGTCGGCGAAGTCGGCGTACGTCCGGGTGACCGGCGGAAGCTGCAGGGATTCGCCGCGCCGTGCTGTCCGGCAGAGGGCGACGAGGTCCTCGGTCAGGATCCACAGAGACCTTCCGTCGCACGCCAGATGGTGCATGGCCAGCATGACGACGGAGGAGCCGTCGGCGCAGTCGACGATCAGCGCCCGCACAGGCGGGGCTGCGAACAGCGCGAAGGGCTCCGTGAGGACGCGGCCGGCGATCTCCTGCCACTCCCCGGGGGCGGACTCCCGGGTCCGCACGAGCGGCACGCGGAAGTCCGGCTCGGGCACCTGGAAGGTGTTGCCCGCCTCGTCTCGCACACAACGGGAACTCAGCACCGCGTGCCTGGCCGCCAGCTGGTCCAGGGCGCCGGAGAGGACCTGCGTGCCGATTCCCCGGGCGAAGCGGAGGATCAGCGGCAGGTGGTATCCGCCGTGTCCAGGGTCCAGCTCGTGGAGCCACAGCAGGCGTTCCTGCCCCGAAGACAGCCGTGCGGGCGCGGTCGTACGGTCGCTCACAGAGTCTCCCGAGGTTCGTGTGACCGGCGATGGGCGGGCGGGCGGTTACCGTCGGCGTTCCTGCTCCAGCGTTGCGACGATGTCGCTGTACCAGTCGAGGTCCGGGGAGTCCGAGCCACCGAGGTACCAGTCCTCGGCCCCGGCCATGCCGAGCTGCTTCGCCACGGCACGCAGCACGCTGGTGCTCGCGGCCCAGCGCATCACCACCTGCTGACGCGACAGCACCCAGGGCAGTCCCAGCCGCTGCTCGATGAAGGCGAGTATCTCGTCGAGCGCCCGTTGGACCTCACCCTCCGACGGCTGCGGGCGCAGCCAGAGCTCCCATGTGGCCTGCGCCAGAACGGGGTTCACCCGGTGCAGGGCGTCGAGGGCGGAGCACGCGCGTTCCACGGGATCCTCCTGGCCGCGCAGTTCCACGCCGGACTCGACCAGGGAAAGCTCCACCGCCGCGGTGAGCATGGCCTGTCCGGCCCACCAGGCGAGTCCGTACTGACCGGCGTCCAGCGCACCGTCCAGGTCGTAGCGCAGGGCCATGACGTCCAGCTCGATGGCGTTGACCCGGCGCTTGGTCCGCACCCAGCCCTTGAGTGGGAGACTGTGCACGGTCATCGCTGAACCCCCTGAACACTGGACACCACGTAGCCGGCGTCGGCGAGCTCCCGCATCAGCGGGGTTGCGGTCGTACGGATGTCGCCGGGGGATACCGCGAGTTGTCGGGCGGTCCGCTCCACGGCGGACATCCAGGAGGCGCCCTCGGCGAGGTGACCCATGAGCATCCGGGCGAGTCCCTCGATCCGTGTGATGGACCTGCTGCCCCGGATCAGGTGCAAACCGGTCCCGTCGGTCACCGTCTCCACATCCTCGGCGAGTGTCCAGCTGACGGCGTCATCGGCCCCGCCGGTGGCCATGTCCGGCGAAATGCGCTCCCGCAGAGCGACAAGGGCCGGCTCGAGATCGGCGGGTGTCACGTCGTGCCCCTGGAGGCAGGACCGGTAGCCGGGCGTGTCCGCTCCGAAACGGCGGGCGGCCTTCACCGTGACCCACTTCAGCCTGGGATAGGCCTCCCCCTCGTCCGCCAGCTGCGAGGTCGCCCGCCACACCGCCGCTTGGCGGGCCAGGATGACGGCCCGCGGGACTTCTCGCAGCGCCCCGGCGACCGTCGCTCGTGCCAGGTACGCGGCCGCCTGTGCCAGGGACCACCGGGCGAAGAGGACTGCGGACCGCTCGGCGGAGCACCGGTCAAGGACGGCCTCCGCCTCACCGGTGACCTTCAGCCGGGCAGCGACCGACAGCCGGTAGTAGCGGTCGAAGTCGCGGAGGGTGAGGACCTGCGGGGCCTCGTCCGGGGTGGTGTCCCGAAAGACGTCGGCCAGCTTGTGGAGCGCCGCGAGATTCAGGTACTCGACGTCGACGTAGCGCGAATCGCGGATGCCGATGGCTATGGGTTTGGTGGCAGTGCTGCCCGACGGCTGGATCACATAGAGATCGATGTCCGAGTTGCTGTTGCCGAAGCCCTCTATCAGGGAACCCGTGGCCAGGCAGGAGGTGTCGTGCGGGACACGCTCCAGGTAGGCGTCTATCTCGTCGACGACGTCCTGGGCCAGATTCTCCGGCAGGAGTTCTGTCCGCGGGGCGCCCTGCGGCTGCGGCCCTGCGCGCATCACAGTCCCTGTCCGTAGCGGTGAATGGTCGGCATGGAGTTCTCCTCGAAAGCGTCCCGGCAGCGGCCGCGCTGGATCTTCCCGCTGGTGGTGACGGGCAGCGTGCCGGCCGGCACCAGCCAGACCACGGACACCGGCAGGCCCGGGCCCCGGCCCAGCGCGGAGACGATGCGGCGGGCCAGGGACCGCGCAGTGTCGGCGTCGGTCGCTTCCTGGGCCTCCGCCCGGCATTCGGCCAGGACGACCGGAACGGGCGCGGGGGCGCCCGGCAGCTGGGCGACGAAGACCGCCGTGCGGCCCGGCCGGATACGGTCGTCCACGGCAGCCACGACGGCCTCCAACTCGACGCTGTAGAAGTTCTCCCCCGCGAGCTGGAAGCGCTCCTTTGCCCGGCCGACCAGGAAGAGCTCTCCGCCTTCCCGGAACCCCAGGTCGCCGGTCCCGCAGCCGAGGGTTCCGCCGACCCGGTGCGCGCCGTCGGGCGCGGTGGCAACCTGCGGGCCGCTGATCCACACCTCGCCGACCTGGTCCGGTCCGAGAACGGCCCGTGTGTCGGGGTCCAGGATCTCCACGCCGGTGCCGCGCAGCGGCGGGCCGCAGGAGACGACCTCCTGCGCGTCCGTCGCGCAGGCCGGCGCCTCGACGTGCCCCCGGCGCAGCGCCGCGGCCGACACGGCGCGGATCCTGGGTGCCTGCCGCGGCGGGCATGTGGTCACCGTGAGAGTTGCTTCCGCCAGCCCGTAGGAGGGCGTGAACGCCGCATGGTCGAAGCCCGCCTTGCGGAACTTCTCGGCGAAGGCGCGCATCGTCGCCGACCGCACCGGCTCGCCCGCGGAGCGCGCAACACGCAGCCGGGTCAGGTCGTACTCCCCCGTGTCGTCGGGGACCTTGCGGTTGCACAACGCATAGCCGAAATCGGGGGCGGAGGTATGGGTCGCGCGCCAGTCACTCATGGCCCGCGGCCAGAGCGTGGGGTGCCGGACGAAGTCGAAGGGGTCGAGGAGGACCGAGGTGTACCCGGTCCACAGGGGGCGGAGCACGGCCGTCACCAGCCCCATGTCGTGGTAGAGGGGCACCCAGCTCACGGAGACGCTCTCCGTGGTCTCCTCGAACGCCTCGGCCGCTTGGGCGAGTTGGGCCAGAACCTGGCGGTGCCGCAACAGGATCGGCTTGGGTGCGCCGAGGGACCCGGAAGTATATTGGACGTAGGCGACGTCATCCGGCGCGCCGCCGGCCCGGGGCGCGTTCTCAGCGACCGACGCCCGCAGTTCATCGATGAGCAGGACCGGACAATCCTCGGGCATCGCCGGCGCGGCGGCTGCTTCCGGGGTGTCGACGACGACGGCCCGGGGGGCGGAGGCCCTGATGATGCCGCTGAGCCGCTGGGCGTGCCCTCGATGCGCGTGGGGCATACCGGGAGCGGGCACGGGGACCATCCCCGCCTGGAGGATGCCGAAGAATGCCTCCAGGAAGCGCAGAGGGTCACCTGCCACGATCAGCACATAGGGGCTGCCGGTGCCCGGGCAGCTCAAGGACAGCTGATGGCCGAACCCCCGGGAACTGCGCCTGAGATCGTAGGCGGACAGCTCTCCGACAAGGTTCGCGGAGGAGTCCAGCCGTACATAGCGGACACGGCCGTCGGCCGCCCTGCGATCCAGTAGATCCAGCAGGCCGTGCATGTTCTTGCCGTTCTCCATCTGCAGGAATCAGCCGCGCAGTGATTTCAGCATGTCACCGAAGGTCGGGCTGCCCAGTACGAGCTCCATCGCGACATCCTGACCCGTCTCCGCGGTGAGCATTTCACTCACCTCGGCAGCATCGAGGGAATCCCCGCCGACTCCGAAGAAGTCATCGTGTACAGCGATCGATTCCACGCCCAGGATTTCGGCACACTTTGCCAGAATATCTCCGTCGCGCCCGAAAACCGGCACAGTTTCCCCTCATCGTTCTCAATGGTTGCGATAATTCTCAGATGGGATCTCCACCGTCAGACAACGGCCGGCACCAGAACTTCCCCGATTTCAGGTGAAGCTACTCCAGCCAGACCACCCGCACAAGAGCCTTCAGTGCTGCGAGATGGCAATAGGAGGCGTTCCATCGAGGTTGGTACGAGATTACTCCCGGAACATCCCCGACACTTTGTACCCCGCAGTGACCAGCCTGAACAGGATGCCGGAAACGACCTCGAGCAGGAACAGTGGCGACAAGTCCGGCGGCGATACGATTTACCACTGCTCGAACCGTTTGCCCGAACGGCGAAGCCATCCCACGCGTGTGACGACCTGCTTCCGCTGTGCCGACCGAAGTGAGCGACAACCCGGCACACCACAAATCCCGCCGAACCACCCACCTCTCCGCCTGACCAGTGGAAACGCCGCCCATCGACTACGGAAAGACAATTGCGTCCAGAGGGTAACGCAACGGGATGCGCGCCCTTGGAGCTGGAGGATCCCCAAGTGGAGCCGTGAAGTCAACTCTTGACGCTGTGTCGATCACGCTGGAAAGATCCCGGCCAAGCCAGGCAGGTCTCAGTCTCGGTGCCGTAACTCCTAGTTGAGTCTCCGGTCCCTTGATCGGTGAGGAGTTGGGGCGCAATGATGCGTGCCGCGGTAATTGGCGCCGGGTTCGGGGAGCAGCATCTCGCGTGGCTCCGGAACTGCCCCGAGGCGGAATGCGGCCTTCTCGTCTACGGACAGAATCGCGAGAAGGCTGAGAAAGTCGCCACCGAATACGGCGTTCCCCGAGTGAGCGACGACGTGAGGGACGCCTTCGACGACGCATACGACCTGGTGGTGATCGCCGCTCCGGTCGACCTCCACGCGGAAATCGCAGAGGAGGCGCTCGGGCGTGGCAAGTGGGTCGTCTGCGAAAAGCCACTCGCCCTCACCATCGAATCCGCAGAGTCCGTCGTCCGAGCGGCCGAAGCAGCCGGCGTTCCGCACATGACCATGTTCCAGTGGCGATTTCACCCCGCCTTCGGCACTCTGCGCGACATGATCACCGACGGCAGGCTCGGTCGGGTGGTTCATATGGATCTGCAGTTCCACCACGACTTCCTGGCCGGCCCATCGACGGCCTTCGCATGGCGTCACACGAAGAGCCGGGCAGCGGCAGGCGCCCTCGCCGACCAAGGTGTCCACCTGTTCGACCTGTTGAGCTGGACGACCGGCGAGGAATACGCGATTCTCGGCGCCGCCTCCAGCATTGTCTGGCCGATCAGGACCACGCCGGAAGGAAGTCCGGTTCCGGGGCGGACCGAAGATGCCGGTTCGGTACTCGCGCAGTCGCCGGGCGGCACGATCGCCACGATTTCCGTGCTGCGTGTCACCGGCGGACACCGCCGACTGCGGGTCACGGTCTCCGGAACCGACGCGGTCGTCTCGGTGGAGGTGTGCCCGGACACCTCCGAGGGCCGCCTGGATTCCTCTGTGGCCGGGGAATCCGCCACTTGGCCCGCCGGATCACTCGAGAACCCCTACCCTGCATTCCTGGCATCGAACACCGGGGGTACAGACGCCCGGATCCCAGATTTCTCCGCCGGTCTGGCGGCCCAACGCCTTCTTGAATCGGCTGCCGCACATTCCCCGGCAGTTCTGAGCGAGTGAGCAGAAGGATCAACATGACACATTCGGCCAAGGTTGCTGTGGCAGGCGTCGGCAACAACATATCCGCACTGACCCAAGGGATTCGGTACTACGCGAACCTCGCGGCACAGGGAGTTCCTGCCGAGGAGTTCCCAGGCATCAAGAGGCCCGAGATCGGCGGGCTCTCCGTGTACGACGTCGAAATAGTAGCGGCCTATGACATCGATGCCGAAAAGGTCGGTTCCGAGCTGAACGAGGCTGTTTTCCAGGCGCCCAACAACTATCCTCGGCTCGGCGTTGAGATGGCACCCACCGGGGTCGTCGTGGAAACGGGAATCTCCCCGGACGCGACCGTGGACGACGAGATCCGTCGTCTTGCCCGGTCCCTGCGCGACAGCGGTGCGGAAGTGCTGCTCTACTCGCTCCCGACGGGTCTGCAGTGGGCCGCCACCGCCTACGCGGAGGCGGCTCTGACGGCCGGCGTGGCCTTCGTCAACTGCACCCCCGAGATCGTCGGCCGGGACGAGCAACTCCATGCACGGTACGTCTCCGCCGGGGTACCGCTCGTGGGCGACGACCTGGCCAGCCACATCGGTACCTCCGTGGTGCACCGTTCGCTGCTGGCACTCTTCGCGGAACGCGGCATCACGCTGGCCAGTTCCTACCAGCTGAACCTGGGCGGGAACGAGGACTTCCGCAACCTGCGTGAGCAGGGAGCCTCCAAGCGACAGTCCAAGCTGAACGCACTGGCCCAGGACGGTGTGCCGCTGGACCGCGTGGACGTCATCCCCTCAGCGGGCTACGTTCCCCACCTGATGGACCACAAGGTTGCCTACCTCAACATCGAAGGCGTCGGGTGGGCGAACACCCCGGTCGAGGTGGACCTCAAGCTGCGTGTGCAGGACTCGAGCAACGCGGCCGGCGTCATCATCGACCTCATCCGTATCGCGGCTGCCGCCCTGCGCGCGGAGGAGAAGGGCTTCGTGGCCGCTGCCGCAAAGCTCCTGAAGTCCCCTCCGAAGGGCCATCCCTCGTACAGCGCGCACGATGTCGAGGCCAGCTTCGCCGCACTCAGTCCCTCCGCCTCATGAGCGGTGCTGCGGCGGAGGCCGCCGCCCCGAACTGGGTGTTGATCACCGGGGCGAGCCGGGGCATCGGACGGGCTGCGGCCCTCTCCCTGGCCGCGGCCGGGTATCCCGTGATCCTCTGGGCGCGCACCGCTGCCGATCTCGCGGACGTTTCCCGCACGATCGAGGAGCGCTGGGGAACTCCCGTCCGCACAGCCGTCGTCGACGTGGCCGATTCCGACCGCGTCGATGAGGCGGCGGCCGAGTCCCTGAAGGGCATCGAGTCCCTACGCGGCGTCGTGGTCAACGCGGGTGGCGGGATCTGGAGTTCTCTCGAAGAGATGAACACCGATGACTGGCGCCAGGTACTGGGCCCCAACCTGGACGGTGCGTTTCACACCCTGCGTACCGCCCTGCCGTACCTGCGCCGCCGGCCCGGTTCGCAGATCGTCGGTCTGGCGTCGGACTCCTCCTACAACTCCTTCAGCGGAAGGGGCGCCTACTGCGCCTCCAAGGCCGGATTCCTCTCGCTGTTGGAGACGGCACGCCGCGAGTCCCGTGAGAGCGGGGTCCGGGTGACCGCGCTGGTGCCCAGTCGGGTCGACACCTACTTCCGGGGCAAGCAGCCCGGCTCCAGGCCGGAGGCGCTGACTATGGCGGAGGTCGGCGAAATGATCGCCTCGGTGTTCGCCCTGCCCGGGAGACTCGAGGTCCGCGAGATCCAGTTCTCCTCCATCACCTCATCCTTCGGCATGTTTCCGGAGGTCTACGCGACGGAGCCGACGAGTGTCTGACACGTCCGGTACCCAGGTGATACAGCCTCCGGGCCACACCCTCCCCATCGGCAAGTACTCGCCGGCGGTCTCCGTGCCGCTCGGCAACGGGCGACGCATGGTGTTCGTCAGCGGGCAGGTCTCCAGTGACGCGGAAGGCACGGTCATCGGCCCGAGCGACGCGACCGTCCAGACCGAGACGGTCTTCCGTCTCCTCTCGGAGGTACTGAAGAAGGCCGGCGGCGAACTGGCCGACCTCGTCAGCGTCGTCATCTACCTGTCCGACATGGCGGACTTCGCCGCGGTCTCCGCCGTCCGCAACCGGGTACTCAGCGACCCCGCCCCGTCGAGCACTCTGGTTGAGGTCTCCCGGCTCGCCATCGCTGAGCACTTGGTGGAGATCTCGGGTGTCGCGGTGGTGGAGGAGAGGCGGTGAGTTCCGGCCCGGCAGGCCGGAACACCCTCCGGGACCAGGAGGTAGTGGTAGCCGGCAGCCTCAATATGGACTACCACCTGACCGTCGAGAAGGAACCCGTCGACGACGGATCGGTGCGGGTCACGGGCCTGTTGGTGACCGGCGGCGGACACGCCGGGAACTGCGCCGTCGCCCTGTCGGCCCTCGGCTGCCGGGTGTCGTTGTTCAGCGCGGTCGGCGACGACGCGGAAGGCGCCTCGCTCCGCACCGAACTGGAGCAGCAAGGAGTACGCCACGACCACGTCGTGGAGGTGGCGGGTGCCACGACCGGACGGGTGTTCATCCCCAGCTATCCCGGCCACCGCAGCATGCTCATGTATCGCGGAGCCACCGAGGAATGGAGGAGAGAGACCTGCGCCTCCCTGCCGCTGTCTCGTTTTCGAACAGTCGTCCTCTTCGACCCGCCGAAGGACGTGGCGCAGGAGCTGGTGGCTGCGGCCGGCGCTGCCGGTACGCCTGTGCACTGGACACCGGGAGGGCTCCACGCGGGTGCCCCCTGGGCTGTGCGGCTGGCGGCGCGCTGCCACCGCGTGTACGTCAATCGTGCCGAGTTCACCGACATGTTCGACGCTCCCCCCGAAGCCGATCACATTCTCCGGGCGTGCCGTCAGCACGGGCTCTCCGGGCTGGTCGTCACTCTGGGCAGTCGGGGCGCCCTGGCCTCGGACGGCAGGAACGTCTGGTTCACCGACGCCGCGGAGGTGACCGCCACCGACTCCACGGGGGCGGGTGACGCCTTCACCGCCGGAGCAGTGGCCGCCGAGCTCCTCGGTCACGGCTGGCCCCTCTCTCTTGCCTGGGGTGCCGCGGCGGGTGCCCACGCAGTCACCGTGCCCGGTGCGCGCGACACGTCACTGTCCCTGGACCGGCTCCCGGCCGCCGCAGCTGCCGTCCGCGCCGGATCGTTCATGCCTGAAAGCGAGGAGCGGACAACACCATGAGCATCGACATTCTGACGAAGGCGTTCCACCAGGTCGACTGGCACCGTCTGGAGCAGGTCCACGAGGCTGCCGCAGCGGCCCTCCCTGTGCTGGCGGAGCCGGCCGAACTTGGCCGGTTGTGGGACCGCATGGAGGACGACGACCAGCTCGCCGCAAGTGCCGAGGCATTCAACACGTTCCAGAAGTTCGTGCTGCAGGACGATCCGGAGACCGGTGTGCGGCTGCGGCTGCACATCTTCGGAGACCACATGGTCGAGGAAGCGCACAACCATCGCGCGAGCTTCAGCTCGCTGATTCTTCGCGGCAGTTACCGCCACGTTCTGTACGGGAACGTCGAGGACATCTGGGGTGACGAGAACCGCCCCGCCCAGGCACCCGACCCCAGGTTCATTCAGGAGCAGCTGCCCGGCTCCAGCTACACGCTCGACAACGCGTTCGTCCACGCCGTCTACGCCAACCCCGGCACCATCAGCCTGGTCATCCAGGGGCCACGTGACCGCAGCAGCTTCCGCATCTACGACTTCCTCGAGGGTACGACCCGCACGCGGGTGGGCGGCTCGAACGCCAAGGAGGCGCAGGAGCCCGGGGAGCGCAAAATCGGGCGCGCCGAACTGGGCATCGTACGACTCAAGTTGGCAGAGCTGGGCCTGCTGGCCTGACAAGCCTGTTCCGACCCTCCCTCTCTCCCCCGCCCCACCACCCGAACTGATTGAGGACGTCGTGAAGAGATCACCCCTGCCGCTGACGGTGCTTCATCCCTTCGCCGATCATCGCAACGAGGACCCCGATTTCGTCGTGGGCCTGGTGCACCCCCACCTCGTCGAGGCATGGCAGAAGAACCGGCTGAAGTACCGGGAGAGCCTTGCCCTCGGATACCTGGCCGGCTCTCTGGACAAGCACGGCTACACCTCGACCAGCATCAACGCGGAGCTTCTCGGTATCAATCCCGAGGAGGTGGCCGAGCGCCTTTTGGCGGACCCGCGGATAAGGCTGATCGGTATCTCCGCCAAGTCCCAGCGCACCTACCGTGCCGCCCGGCAGATCGCCCGGCTCGTGAAGGCCGTGCGGCGGGACGTACACATCACGCTGGGCGGCGTCTTCCCGAGCGCGGCGGACGGACAGATCCTCGCCGACTGTGCAGAGATCGACTCCATCGTCCGTGGCGAGGGCGAGTACGCGATCGTGGAGCTGGCCGCACGCATCCAGCAGGGACTGCCTCTGCGGGACATGCGCGGCCTGTCCCTGCGGGTGGACGGCGAGTTCGTCCGGACACCGGACCGGCCGCGTATCAGGGACCTCGACAGTCTGGCGTTCCCTGCCCGGCACGACCTGCAGGAGATGCTCGCCCAGAACTCACGCGGCTCGAACTCCGCCTACCTGGTGGCGTCGCGGGGCTGTTACGCCTCCTGCACCTTCTGCTCCATCCACCAGATCTACGGCGACCACAACGTGGTGCGCAGGTCGCCGGAGAGCATCGCCAACGAGATGCAGTCCGTCAAGGACCGTTACGGCGTCAGCCGTTTCTCCTTCGTGGACGATCTGTTCATCATGCCCTCCCCCACCGGAATCCGCTGGGTCCACGACTTCTGCGACCTGCTCACCGAGCGCAAGCTGGAGGTCAACTTCTACGCGGAGATGCGCGCGGACACCATTGAGAAGTCACTGGTCCGCAGGCTCATGGACGTGGGCATGCACCGTCTCTTCATCGGGGCTGAGTCCGGTGTGGACTCCGTCCTCCTGCGGTGGGACAAGGGCACCACCGTCGAGGACAACGACCGCGCGCTGCGTGAGCTGCGCGAGGTCGGTATGGCACCGCACCAGATCAACTTCGGCTACATCATGTTCGACCCGGAGATGACCTTCGACGAGTTGAAGGAGCAGTACCGGTGGATCCGGGACTCCGGGTACGCCAAGGTGCAGCACCTTCAGAACAAGATGAACATCTACTGGGGCACCCCTCAGTACCGGCGGATGATCGAACTGGGCCGGGTCGACGACTCCGCCCTGGGCGACCGGTGGATCTACACCTTCGATGATCCGCGGGTGAACTCCTTCGAGCCTGCCTTCCGCAGGTTCCACCGCAGGTACGAGGCCGACTCACGGGCGATGGCCGTGCTTGCCGCCCGGGAAGCGTTCATGGAGCGAGTCCTGGAGGACAAGACCCGCACACCCATGCCTCGCTGGCTGTTCGAGTGTCTCAGCCAGGCGATGCGCCGGGTCGACCAGTCCGACCGCGACTGCTACTTCTACGTCTTCCAACGGCTCTTCGACTTCCTCGAGGACAGCGAGACCCTCCCGGAAGGGGCCGAGGAACAGATCTGGCAGGAGCTGGAGCATCTGCTGGACGGCCTCGCCGCGGATGCCGTGCTGCTGAGTGCGCTGGCGGACAGCGTCCAGCAGATCACCGAGGAGGACGGCACGGCCGTCGCCCGGGCGGGAACTGCCTGGCACGCCGACGGCGAGGGCGGAGAACGGGAAGTGACGGTCTGGCTGGCCGAGCACGCCGAAGGCATCGACGGCTTCCGGGTCGGTCTGGGCTATGAGGGACATGACCGTTACGACCACTCCTGCGAGGTCGTCACGTTCCCGGCCGGTGGTGACCGCGATGGCATCGCCACGCGCCTGACCCCGAGGGCCGACGAGATCCTCGCGAAGGTTTCGGCCGTCCCCGCGGCAGCGGACGGAGGCGCAGTGTGATCATCTGCGGTGTCAAACTCACCCATGACGGCGGCGTCGCCCTCATCGACGACGGACGGCTGGTCTTCTCCGTCGAGATGGAGAAGCTCGCCAACAATCCGCGCCATCAGCGCATTGACGACCTCGAGATCGTGAGCCGGCTGCTCGTCGAGTACGGCTACCGGCTCGCGGACGTGGACCGCTTCGTGGTGGACGGCTGGCGCAAGACCCACAAGGTGAAGCCCTGGGGCGGTCAGGAGACGCTGATCGATCTGGCTCCGTACCGTCGGGGACTGGTCGACGACAACCTGCTACGGCCCTACATCTCCCGAATGCTCGATCTGGAGTACACCAGCTACCCGCACTACGCGGGGCATGTGGCCAGCGCCTACTGCTCCAGCCCTTTCGCGAGGGCAGCGGAGCCGTCGTACGTCCTCTGCTGGGACGGAGCGATGTTTCCGTTCCTGTACCACTACGACCCGTCAACCCAGGTCATGGAGAGCCTGGGAGCGCTTCACCACATGCTGGGCGACACCTACCACACCCTGGCCATGGCCTGTCCCCCCTTCGACGCCCCACTCCAGTGGCCGCACACGCTCGCGCTGCCCGGCAAGATCATGGCGTACATCGCCCACGGCACCGCGGACGAGGGAGTTGTCGAGTCCCTGCAAGTCCTCCTGCGGGAAGCGGAACGGGAGGTCTTCGGGACGGACCAGCCGGACGACGACCGGCTGACCGAGGCTGCCGGACGACGGATCCTGGCCCGGATGAAGGAAGAGCTGGACTGCGCGGGGGCGCGCCCCGCCGATGTCCTCGCCTCGATTCACACCTTCTTGGGCCGGGCACTGGTCGACGGGCTGAAGGAGAAGATCGCCGCGGACGGCCGGGGCACCCGGAACCTCTGTCTGGTCGGTGGCTGTGCCCTCAACATCAAGTGGAACAGTGACATCCGCGCTTCGGACATCGCGGACACGGTATGGGTGCCGCCCTTCCCGAACGACGCGGGCAGCGCCCTCGGCGCGGCCTGTTGCGAGCTGCTTCGCTCCCCCGGCCCCGTCCACCTCGAATGGGATACCTACGCGGGTCCCGCGCTCGTCCCCTCGGAGCCGATGCCGGGGTGGGCAGTCCGGCCGTGCTCGGCTGCCGAACTGGCAGGCCGGCTCCACGAATCGGGGGACCCTGTGGTGGTGCTGCACGGCAGGGCCGAGCTGGGGCCGCGGGCGCTCGGCCACCGCAGCATCCTCGCGCCCGCATCCGACCCCGGCATGAAGGACCGCCTGAACGACGTCAAGGGGCGTGAGCGCTACCGCCCGGTGGCTCCGATCTGCTTGGAGGCGCGGGCGCCGGAGGTGTTCACGCCCGGTGTGCCCGACCCGTACATGCTCTTCGAGCACGAGGTGCGGCCGGACTGGCGGAACCGGGTGCCGGCCGTGGTCCACCTGGACGGAACGGCCCGGGTCCAGACGGTCGGTCCCCGGGACGATTCCTTCGTCTTCGAGGTCCTCACCGAGTACGAGCGGCTCAGCGGCATTCCGCTGCTGTGCAACACCAGCGCCAACCTCAACGGCAGCGGTTTCTTCCCCGACGTGCGCAGCGCGATGCGGTGGGGCCGGGTCCCGGCGGTCTGGTCCGACGGCATGCTGTACGAGAGGGCCTGACGTGCAGCAAGGTGGAACAAGCTGCCACGTACCCGAGTGGCTCTCGAGGGTCGACCGCAAACGGGAGATCTACGCCGGCGATCCGTACTACCGGGATGCCTGGGACGATGTCTCGGCCGTGCTGGGCACGGGTCCGGCCGTCGCGGACGCTCTCCACGCCGTCGCCCCCCTCGTTCTGCGTCCTGACGCGGTAGCCGCGCGAGGCGGAGCCGGGCTGCTGACGGCGGTGCGGGACGCCGGCTTCGTCCCCGTGGCCTGGAGCACGTTCCGGTTCGACCGCCACACCACGCGTGAGGTGTGGCGGTACCAGCTGAACATCGCCACCCGTGAGCGCATAGACGTGATGGACCTGATCATGCCGGCGGGCGAGTCACTGTACGTACTGCTCAGGGACACCCGGAAGACCGGGATCCCGGCCACCACCCGGCTGAGCGGGCTGAAGGGACCGAGCCGGCCCGAGGACCGCGAGACACATCATCTCAGACGGATCGCGGGGGCTGCCCAGGCCTCGGTGCTCACCTACGTCCATGTCTCCGACGAACCCGCGGACATCGTGCGAGAGCTCGGCATCTTCTTCGACCGGCCGGAACGCACCCGACTGCTCGGCGCTCTCGATGCCAGACAGGACGTGACCGACCAGGTGTTGGCCGTGCTCGCCGAGATCGAGCAACGTACCGAGGCCTGCGACCTGTCCTGGAAGTCAGCACTCGAGCGGCTGAGCCGGCTACTGGCCGACCGGCCGGACGGCACGGAACTGAACTCGATGCTCGAGCGGGTGCGATCGGGCCGAAGCAGGGACTGGCGGTCTCTCCTCGACCAGGCGGACCGGCTGGGGCTGAAGTGGCGGCACTGGGACCGGGTAGCGGTGGCCGCAGAGCTGAGTGCTCGGCACCTGGAAGTGGAACCCGTCATTCCCGACGTGGGCCGATCCGCGTGGACAGCCGACGAGCCTGCCTGTCCCGAGGACCGGGGAGCAGCCGCCCTGCCGGCTTGACGGCACGGCTGGTCCGGCCGGACCAGCCGGATTCGTACCAGGCACGACGAGAGACAAGCAGGAGACATCATGACTGACGGACGGGTGACCGTCGCACGTCTCGCAGAGGCCAAAGGGCTTCCGGTGGAGGCCCTGCGTCGCTTCGGGCTGAGCGACGTGGACGAAGGGGTGCGGTTCGCTTACGTGGCCCCGGGTGGAGCGCCCGGCCGGACCCGGCTGCGCACCGGCATGCGGGGGGCAGGGGGATCCGCGTGGGTGCCCGGGGACGTGCACCCCGTCGTGGCCTACTGCAGCGCCGACGGACTGGACCACGCCCGGTCCGCCGGATACCAGATCGTCGTGGAGGGTGAATCCGACTGCTGGACAGCCTGGCACCACGGACTCCCCGCGGTCGGCATACCCGGCTCCGACCACTGGGACGCGCTCGCCCCGGAGCACCTGCCGGTCGGCGAAGTCTTCGTCCAGGTGGAGGCGGACAACGCGCAGACCTATCCGGACGGAGTGGCGGGATACGTCGCCGCCGTGGTGCGCCGTATCCGCATCCTCGGATTCACCGGCCGGGTGCACGAGCTCAAACTGGGTGACGGCATCAGCGACCTGAGCGACCTCTACGGCAGCGACCCCGACGGATTCACCGCCGCGGTGTCCCAGGCGCTCGACCGCTCCCGCCTTGCCGGTCAGGAGACACCGTGACCAGCCGGCAGACCGCGGCGCCGGTCGGCCAGGACGACCGCGGTGACCACGACGTGCGGGAGACTCTGGCTCCGCACTACTCCGTCAGGTCCTCCCGGGTGGTCGACCTCAACCTCTTCCGGCTTCGCATCTCCAGCAACGCAGCCGACTTCGGCGGGTACTCGTACTTCAGCAGGTTCGCCCAGCCCGCTGATCACTGCACCTACGAGATCGTCTGTGTCGACCTGGACCGGGATCCGGTCGACCCCGCGCTGATCGAACCCCTCGCGGACCGGGGTTTCCGCGCCGACCGGTTCCGGAGTGGTTTCTACCTCACTCACCACTACGGCCCGCCCGCCTACCTGGTCACCCGCGGCAGCACCATCTACGTCTTCGGCCGCCAGTTGGAACGCACCATCTGGCCCTACTTCACCAAGCACCTGCTGACCCTGTTCGCTGTGGACCACGACATGGTCCATCTCAAGGCCGCCGCCTTCGCACAACCGACGGGTGCCACATTGCTCTTCGGCCGCGGGAGCGGAGGCAAGACCGTATTCCTCACTCAGGCGTGCGCGGCCGGCGCGGCCTTCGTGAGCAACACGCACGTGCTCACCAGCGGTAGCACCGTGCACGGAGTCCCTTCCGCGATGCGGGTCCGCCGGGACCGCTGCTTCGAGGAGCTCATCGACTCCGGCAGGCTGGAGAAGCACCTGGACGCGTCCGAGTACCGGCTCGATCCCGGAATGATCTTCGGCCACGAACCGGTGGCCGAGGCAACGGTCCGCAACCTGTGCGTCATCGACTACAACGCCGATCGGCCCCCCTGCTTCGAGAGCGTGGAAGAGGAGACGTTCAACGCGTTCCTGGACCTCTTCGCCTTCGCGATCGGCACCTATGGCCTGAAGGACGACGTGCTCACCCATCTGGGCAACGACTTCCAGCACTACGGCGACGTCTTCTCGACGATGAAGCGGCGCATGCACGATCTCGTCAAGACCTCGCGACGCCTCTACGTCAACGCCGACATGCTGGACCCGCAGATCCGCGACCGCACGCTCGCCCGGCTCGCGGAGCTGTGAGGGCCATGGAGTGTCCTCCTCCCGTCCTATCCGCCGGGACAGCCGACGCGACGGACCGGCCGGCGGGCCGCGCCGTCGACCGGGCGCCGCTTCGCTGCGGCTTCCCCACTCACCGAGGAGGCCGGCGGTGACCTGGGTGGGTGTGGTGGCCTATGAGGGCGTCGAGGAACTCGACCTGGCCGGAGTCGTCGCGCCCCTGACCAAAGCGGCGCAGTGCACGCAGCACAACAGCGGCCTGCGGGTGCTGACAGCCGGTCCGACACCGGAGGTAACCGGGTCCAACGGGCTGGTGATCGGCGGTCTCCGGACGCTCGCCGCCCTGTCGTCGTGCGCTGCGGTGGTACTTCCGGGTGGCCGGGGCGCGGAGGAGGCCGCGGCCTCCCCGCTGCTCCGGCAGGCGGTTGCGGAGGCGGCTGCGCGGGGGGCTGCGTTGTTCTCCGTCTGCACCGGCGCTCTGCTGGTGGCCGCTGCCGGGGTGCCGGCCAGGCGCATGGCCGTCCACGGCGGCAAGCAGGATCTGCTGCTGAAGCTGACGTCGGCCGAGATCGGCCGCGGGCTGATCCGCGACCCGGTTCTCACCAGCGTGGGAGGGCTTCCGGGACCGGGGATCAAGGCCGTCGACATCGCCTTCGAGGTGATCCGGCGGTTCGCCGCCGAGTGTGTGCCCTGCGTGGCGCAGCGACTTGAAGTTCTTGCTCCTTCCTGGCCCGTGACCATCAGCGCGGCCGGACCCGCGACGAACGAGGAAGAGGAGCCCCGCCTTGGCTGAGCAGGGAATCGTGACGCGGTCGCTGCGCCGCGAGTTCAAGGACAAGGCAGGACGGGTACGGGCCGCCGTCAGTGGTGTCGACCTGACAGTCGAGCCGGGCGAGCTGGTGTCCGTACTCGGCCCCAACGGCGCGGGCAAGACGACCACGGTACGACTGCTGACCGGACTGCTGACCCCAACCTCCGGCTCCGCCGACGTCGGCGGCCACGACATCGTGCGTGAGCGCCGTGCCGCTTCCAGGGCTTGCGGCTTCAGCCTGGGCGGCGATCTCGGCCTGTACCCGCGACTGACGGCCCTGCAGAACCTGACCTTCTTCGGCCTGATGTACGGCCTTCGGGGATCGCACCTGCGGCAACGCTCCGTCACGGTTCTCGAGCAGATGGGACTTGCCGACCGCGCCGGTGACACGGTGGGCACCTTCTCGCGGGGCATGAAGCAACGCCTGCACCTTGCCCGGGCACTGCTGCACGAGCCCTCGGTGCTGATTCTCGACGAGCCGTCCGCCGGGCTGGACCCGCAGTCCGCCGCTGCGATGCGCCGGCTGGTGGGCGGACTGGCTCAGGAGGGCCGGAGCATCCTGCTGACCACGCACGACATGAGAGAGGCCGAGGAGCTCAGCGACCGTGTCGTACTCATGAAGAACGGCGCCGTGCACAGTGAAGCAACGCCCGGCCAATTGCGGGTGGCCGCCGCCGCCCGCCTCGGACACTCGGTCCAGATCATCTGGACCGCGGCTGAGGAATCGGTACCGGCGTGCGACGCCTGCCCCGGACTGCTGGAAAGCCGCCAGGACCGCGGTACCACCCGGCTGCGGGTTCATGACGGGGCAACAGCGGCCGGCTGGGTGCTGGCCCGCTTCGGCGCCCAGGTCGCAAGCGTCTCGGTCACGCCTCCGAGTCTGGAGGAGGTCTTCCTGGACATGGTGGACTCACGGTGACCGCGACCACCTGGCGCGCGGCGGGCGACCAGATACGCATGCAGGCGAGCAGCCCGGTCGCCCTGCTGGCGGGGCTCATCATGCCCCTGGTCTTCGCTGTCATCCTTCACAGTTATCGTTCCGCGGCCGTCGACCCGGCATTCGCCGTGGGCATCGCCGGCATCGGCTACCTCGACGCCCTGATCGTGCTGGTGGTGGTGAGCCTGCTGGGCGAAAAACAGTGGCGTACCCTCACCCCGGCCCTGGCAGCCCCTTACGGCATTGTTCCCGTGGTGCTCGGCCGTCTGGCGGGCATGACGGTCCAGGCTCTCGTGTCCCTCCCCGGCACGTTGCTGCCGCTCGCCCTTCTGTGGGGGCTGACGCCCGGTTTCGACTGGCTCCGATGGCTGGTGGGCGGTGCTGCGCTGGCCCTTGCCACCACTTCCGTGGTGGGGCTGATGGCCTTCGTGGTGCTCCGCTTCCCCTTCTCACCGGGCATGACGAACGGCCTCGTGGGCCTGCTGCTCGCTCTCGGATCCCTGCTCGTTCCTCGGGACGCGCTGCCGCCGGTGATCCGCCAGCTCTCATGGCTCATGCCGCAGTCACACGTCATGGGCTGGGTACGCGGAGCCGGCGCCGGCAGCCTCGCCGTGTCTTTCGGGCTCACGGCTGTTTCGCTGGCGATCGTGGTGGGCCTGGTACTGCGCCTCCAGCAAGCCGTCCGTGACCACGCCATCCCGCTGGAGGCCTGAGCGATGTCCCATCCGGTCCTCCAGGGCGCGGCACTCAGTTACCGCGCGCTCTTCACCTGGCTCAACCCGCTCGGCTACCTGAGCTCACGCCTGATCCGGCCCATAGGTCTGGCGGTCACGTTCGCGGCGGTCAGCTCCCACTACGGCGGTTCCGTGGCCCGCACGCTCGTCGGCGCGAGCCTGCTGGCCTGCGCACACGCGGTGATATACGGGTTGGCACTGGCGGTCGCCAACGAGCGCTCCTTCGGAACGCTGGACCTGTGGCTGGCCTCGCCGCAGAACACCTTGGCGGCCATCTGCCAACGAGGACTGCCACATCTGGTCGACGGCTTTCTGAGCGGGCTGATCACCTACCTGGTCTGCGGCCTGCTGTACGGAGTCCTTCCCGTGCCCCTCCACACGTTCGCCGGAGCTCTGATCCTGGTCCTGGTGAGCGCGTTCGGTATGGGGGTCCTGACCGCGGGCATCGCGCTCCTGGTCAAGGACGTGTTCACCACTCCCAACCTCGCGCATCTGCTGCTCATGGTCTTCTCCGGAACTCTGATGAACACCGAGGCCCTGCCGTCGCCTCTGCGTCCCGTCTCGGAGGCATTCCCGATCAGCCATGTCGCGGCATATCTCTCCGGACCGGTCGGCCGAGGTCCGGGCCTCGTCGAATCCGCAGTCTCGGAGGTGGCTGTGGGGCTGGTCTGGTTCGCCGGTGGCGCCCTGCTCGTGCAGATCTTCCTCCGGAGAGGTTCACGCGGCTGAGCAGGCCGCGCACCAGGGTCTCCCGCGCCTGCCGGTGCGGGGCAGTGCACCACCAACGAAGGGGTTCCTCATGGAGGACATTCTCGAATTCGGCGACGTGGAAGCCGAAGTACGGGAGCAGGTCGAGGCCGCGACGCCCGCGGTCGTGAACGTCGATGTCGTGGACGTTGTGGACGTGATCGACGTTGTGGACGTGATCGACGTCGTGGACGTGATCGACGTCGTGGACGTGATCGACGTGGTCGACGTGATCGACGTCGTGGACGTCTGAAGGTAGATGCAGTGGGGCGTGGACGCCGAACGGTGTCCACGCCCTTCCCCGTCGTGTCAAAGGAACCCATGCGATACCGCGAAGAAAAGCTTGTCACCGCCCGTGCCGCGACCGCCCGGCTCGCCGATGACCCGCTCATGGACGCCATCTACCTCGCCGGCAGCCTGCCGGCAGGACTGGGCAGCCCGACCAGCGACGTGGACGTGTTCGCCCTCGTCTCCTCGAACACGGACATCCAGGTACGCCAGATCACCGAGGGCGGCGAAAGGCTGGACGTCGAGACCTACACTCTCGACTGGTTCCGTGACGCCTTCGCCAAAGTCGAGCAGTGGGCCGTCAGCCGGCAGGACCTGCGGTCCACCGGACTGACCAAGAACGAACTCGACGTGCTCCTGCGCATGCGCCAGATGGAAGTCGTCAAGGACTCACCGAATCTGGCGGACCTCCGCAGCCGACTGGCTCACAACGAGGACCGGCTGCGGCAGATGGCTCTGAACCACTGGGCACTTGAGGCCAACGGCCATCTCTCGGACTTCAAGGGCTCCTGCGAGGACGAGGACTTCACCACCGCCGCCCTGGTCGGACAGACCTTGATGCTCTGTGCGGGCAAGTCCCTGACCACTGCCGCGGGAGATCCGTACTACGGCACCAAGTGGGTGCACCGCCAGCTCGACCGATCGGTCAGCAAGGACTTCCCCCACAGCTTGTACACCTCCCTCCAGACCGGTTCCTGGGCTGACGGAGACCCTCGCAAGGGGATGCGGGAGTTCCTGTCCTTTCTTCAGACGCTTTCGGTGGCCTCGCAACTGCTCGGATGGGACGCGCCCGAGGTGAACCGGTGGCCCTTCTGGGTGACGGGGCCAGGAGCTCTGAGGCGGAATCCGCAGTACAACGTCATCCACCTCACCGAAGGCGTGCTGCTCAACAACGAACTGCGGCGGCAGTTCGTCGTGAAGCCCGACGTCGCACTCGTCTGGGGGCTGTGCAACGGCCGCGAACCGGAGGAAGTGGTGGGAGCCGCGGTCCCGCTCCACAAGCCTCTTTCGGCCGGCACGGACGAGGCGCCGCTCACCGCGGGCCGCGCCCACGAAATCGTCCAGGTACTCCTGCGCCGCGGCCTCGTTTCGCGGGAGCTGTTCCGGTGACCGCGCCGACCGGCCGCGCTCCTGATGTGGGGGCGGAGCCGGAATCGTCCTTCGACCGCCTTCTCGAGGCGGTCGCCGCGCACTGGTGCGAGGAAGGTGTACGGCTGGGCGCGCAGTACGCGCAGGCATTCGTCGAGGCGACATCGAACGTGCGGCTCGACAGCACCGTCCGCCACGGGGCCCGCGCCGGTCACGGGACGTCGCTGGACCGCCGCTTCGGAGTTGGACTGCTTCTGCGCCGGCGGGACTCCTGGTGGTATGGCTCCGCTCCCCTTGCCGAACCTGGCCTCCTGGCGGAGAGAGTGGCCGCGCTCCAGGGTTTCGGCCGCCCCCGTGCTCCCGAGCCCATCAGTCGGTGCTCCGAACTCGAAGAGGAACGCCCTCACCGAGACCTGTACCTCCTCACCGACTCCATCACCCGGTCGGCTGCCGCCGCAGACCTGTCCGTGGATTTCGTACAGGACTTCTTCCGCGGGCAGCGGGCAGTGGTGGACTCCACCGGCGCCGGCCGGAGCTGGCGGTCCACCGGTGGGCGCCAGCGCTGCGCCGCAACAGCATGGGGACAAGGACAGCAGGCACGCGTATTCACTCGGCGCAACGCCCCGCACTGGCGGCTCGGAGATGCCGGGCCCGACCTCGCACTGTCCGCGGAGAATCTGATCCTCTCCGCCGCTGACCGTTCCAGGGCCTTGCTCGGCTCCCGACGGCTCGGTGTCCGCACCACACCGGTGGTGCTCGCCCCCCGGGTCGGGGCAGCTCTGCTACATGAGCTGATCGGTCATGCGCTGGAGGCGGACAACCTGGCCAAGGCTTCGAGCTATACCAGCGGCCTGATGGGTGCCGCTCTCACATCGGCTCCGCTGCGACTGGTTGACGACCCAGGGGTTCCCGAAGGCATGGGAAGCTGCGCGACGGACGACGACGGGCAGGCCGCGACCCGTGTGGTCCTCGTCGACCAAGGCATCGTGGCCGGTCGCCTCACTTGCACGAGGGCCGTGTACGGCTCCTGCGACCTGAGTACTGGAAGCGGCCGCAGGGAGGACTACCGTCATGCCTCGCTTCCCAGAGCATCGAACACCGTTGTTCTCCCCGGACCGGACAGCACCGCCGCTCTGCTGGAGCCGCCCCGGGGCGGTCTCCTGCACGTCGGCGCCCTCAGCTCGGGCGAAATCAACCTGGATCGCGGCGAGTTCTCCTTCGCGGCGTCGGAGAGCCATTTCCTGACACCCGCTGGGGACAGGATTCCCCTGCAGGACGTGGTCCTGTTCGGTGACGCCCGTGATGCCCTTCGGCAGCTCGCCGGCATCGCCGACGACGTGGAGGGTGACAACGCGACCTGCGGGAAGCAGGGGCAATCCGTCCGTATCGGCCTCCACTCGCCCACCATGCGATTCGAACAGCTCACCTGGCGGTGTTGACGTGCACGAGAATTCCGATCGGTACGAGGCCTGCCGTACGGCGGAGGACACCGCCGGACGTGCCCGCGCCCGCGAACGCGTCGACGCCCTGGTCCTGGCGTCGACCCGGCGCAAGCACCGGATCCTCGACGCCGGAGTGCGCTCGGGAGCGCCTCTGCGGAACGACACGACGCTGGTCCGTCTCGCCGCTGGGGGCCGGGACGTACACACTTCGGTCCACGGCACCGCACCGGACTCGCTGGTCGGCGCTCTGGAGGCCGCCCGCCGGTTGCTGCCTTTCGGACGCGTCTACGCAGAGGCCCGGCCGCTGCTGCCGGACACGACCTGGGACCAGGTGGCCTTCTTCGACAACACCGCGGAGGCTCCCGACAGCCTGGCCTGGCTGCTCACCGAGCTCCAGGGCCTGGCAGAGTTCGTGGGCTCCCACCAGGGCGTCTCCTTGAGGATCGCGGACTGCGTCCTGACCGTGGATCACCGGGCAACCGCGTTCGCTTCCCCGGAGCGTCCGCAGGCCGCCGGGTACGGGGTGACCCGGCTTGAACTTCGTACGCTTGTGGAGGTCGAGCGGGCCGGCCGGAGAATCCGGCTCTGGGCCGCCCGCCACGGGCACCGTCTGCGGGAACTGCCGATGAAGGAGATGCTGGAAGAGGCGGGTTGGCGCGGCGCAGCGATGCTTGCTTCGCATGCCAAGCCGGGGCCGGGTGCCGGGAACACGCTGATGCTCGCTCCGAGAGCGGCGGCATCACTGCTCGGACTGGTGGTCAAGGACCTGGTCGACGGGTTCCCGGTCAGCACCGGTCCGCTTCCCGCCGCTGTGCTGGACGACCCGGCCGCCGTCGGCGGGTACCACGTCCATCCGTTCGACGAGGAGGGCGCTCCGAGTGGGCCGACGGTGCTGCTCGGCCGGACCGGAACCCGCACGCGATTGACGTGCCGAGGCAGTGGCGACGGGCAGGGAACCGTTGCCCTCACCGGTCACGCCGCCCGGGGAGGAGAGAGTGAAGTCCCCGAAGCACTGCCGTCCAACGTGCGTCTCGAAACCGCTCCTTCCGACTACGCCCACGACGAGTACGAGGGGCTGCTCGCCTACGATCTGAGGGGCGACGGAGTCCAACGCATGCGCTCCGGCAGCTGCTTCACGGTCCGCCTTGATGTCGCGAGGCTGAGTGAGGGCAAAGTGGCTCACGGAGCCGGGACCGTGGTTCTCACGGCGACAACGGCGGAGGTGCTTTCGGCCATCACGGCGACAACACCGACACGCTCCTATTTTCCCGGTCGTACCCACTCCGTCGGCGGGACGTGGCTCAGCCTCGGCCTCTCCTCCCTCCGGTTCGAGAACGTCGCGTGAAGTCCACCCAGCCGGGGTGTTCTCGCCCGCACGGCCTTTCAGGAGAGGGGGCCGGCGACCGCGTACCAGCGCGCGGAGCTGACCCGTGACGACACCGTCGCCCAGCAGGTGACTACGGATCTGTTGCGCCGCCCGGACGTTGCCCGCAAGGCGATGCGACACGGCACCACCAGGATGCTCCTCAACCGTGCCCAGTTCGACAACTCCGCCGAGACCCGGGACCGGATCCGAGGCGCGTCCCCTTGCCGAGCACGGCTACCTGGTCCGTGTCGCCTTGATGGAAGCGCGCCCTGCGGGCCTGCAGACCTACCAGCTCATCGCCGCTACCCGCATCACCGACTCGCAGGTCCTGACCCGATCACCTGGACCCGCAGGGACGGCTACATGTTCTCGGACGACCCCGCGGACTGGATCGGTTACGGCAAGCGGCAGTTCCGGCAGATCCTTGGCCGGCTCACCCGGGTGATCACGGGCACGCTCGATCCGCACCTGGTCCGCTGCCCCGACGACGAACGGACCCAGCTCGCCACCACCCAGCTCACAGGGGTGCGCGCCGCCTCTATGACTCGGCGCCTGATCCGCAAGAACCGCCGCACCAGTGGACGAAGAAAGCCACCGTCCCCTGGCTGAGGGTTATTCGGCGGGATCCGGTCTGTGACGAAGCAGTTGCCCGCCGAGTAGCACCGCGCAAGCCCCGAGGGTCAGCAGGCCGCCGGCGAGGAAGGTGCCCCGCACATCGGCGAGCGGCAGGACCAGACCACCGAGCGTGGCGCCCGCTGCAATACCGGCGTTGTAGGAACCGGAGTTCGCCGCGAGTGCGATATCCGTGCGCCCCGGTGCGCAGTGCAGCATCGCGTTCTGCGTGCTCATGAACACCGGCCCGAGCGCACCGCCGACCAGCACCAGGAACACCACTGCCGCCACCGGATCAGTGCCTGACACGTATAGGCCGAGCATGCCCACGGCCTGCGTGGCTACAGCCGTGGTCAGCGCGGCGTGCGGAGCGCGGTCCAGCAGCGCCCCGGTGATGCTCACCCCGGCCAGACACGCCACACCGAATGCTACGAACAGGACGTTGACCGTGCTCGGGGAGAACCCGCTCACGTCGCCCAGGAACTTCACGATGTACGTAAATCCTGCGAACGCCCCAGTAGCGGATAGGGCCCCAGCCGCCAGCACGACCCCGAACCGGCGAGCGTCGGGACTGGCCCCGTAGGCGGCGGGCTGTTCCTCCGGAGGTGAGGTCGGCAGCAGAACAGCGATTGTCACGAGGGAGATGAGCCCCAAACCGGCCAGTATCGCAACGGGCACTGGCCAGCCACTCCGATGGCCCAGCCAGGATCCGATGGGAACACCAAGCACGAGGGCAAGCGAACCGGCGACGGACAGCGCTCCGACCACACGACCGCGGACCTCGGGCGCGAACAGGCCCACCGCAACCGGCCCCATCACGGCCCAGAACAGTGCCTGGGCGAGCGCGGTCAGCAGCCGGGTCACAAGGAGCAGCCAGTAGGAGGTGGCCAGTGCAGCGACCAGACTGGACGCGACCAGCGCGGTCAGTAGCCCCGTGAGCACATGACGTCGTGGCACTGCCCGCACGCCGTGAGCAAGCGGCAAAGACGCCACGGCCACCGTCACGCCATAACCGGTGACCAGGAAGCCGACCGCCGACACTGACACCCGCAGGCTTCCGGAGATGAGCTCCAGGAGGCCAATCGGCAGATTTTCCGCAGTATTGAAGGTGAAGGCGGCCAGCATCAGGGCCCCGAGCACCGCCGACCGGTGCCATGACGTCGATTGCACCGTGGCCGTCCGGTCTCTGCCAGACCGCACCCGTTGCGCCTGCTCCGTGGCATTGCCCATGGAGGTACCTCACCGGGGCCGACGACCCCACCGCAACTGAATTCATCTGCTGTATGGGGAACGACCAAAGGATCAACCGACCTTCGGGATCGCCAATTCACCCGGGGTTCGAAAACACCTACTCCGCGGCCTCGGGGGTGCGGAGCTTCGGTGTGGTCCGGCCGAGAGTCTGCTTCGCGAAGCGGAAGGTGTGCTCCAGTTCGAAGCGGCGGAGAAATGCTTGCCAGAAACGGTCCACGTCGTTCGGGGTGGCACCGGTCTTCGACGACCACAACCACGCTGGCGGAGCGTCCCGTTCCTTCGACAGTTGCTCGACCTTCAGTCGGATCAACGTGCCTTCACCCAAGGGCAGTTCACCGTCGTGGTCGAGCCAGGAGGAGCGGTGAGTCAGCCTTGGGTGAACCCGGTCCCATGCCTGGGTTTCGGCCTTGCCGTAGTTGGTGGTTTCGGTGAGGCGGCGATCGCGGGCTCGGGCCAGGTCTCCGGTTTGGTGAAGCGGAACTCCGGGCCGTGCTTGGGCGGCCGGCCGTTGACACCGGGCGCCGTCGGTGGTTTCGGCAGACGCATGACGCGGTCGGACCGGGCCCTGCCGACCAGCTCGACGGGCAGGCCGCGCAGGACCCGGGCCAGGCGGGTGACGTCGTATCCGGCCTCGCTGACGATCAAAACAGACGCTCTGCCGAGCACGGCGCATCTGACCGAAGCCACGGCGACACATCGACCGCCAGGACCAGGCGGCCGCCGGAGAAACGCGACAGCGGCAACCCGGCCAGCACCGTCCGCAGCCGATTGACGTCGATCCGGCCGTGGTTCAAGCCGCCGTACATCGCTCCGTGCCCACGACGATGCTCAGGCAACAGCATCAGGTCTACCGGAGACTTCACCGCCACGTCCGCGCACAGCACCGCGTCCATCAGCTCGAACAACTCATCGCGCCGGGCGGTCAGACACTCGTAGAACTCGCCCCGGAAGCGTGACGCTTCCCTCCGGACAGTATCTGGCAGGAGACCCACCCTCACGGCCTTCGTCTTGGTCACGTGCACCTTGGTCGGAGCACATGATCAGACGAAGGCCGCTTCCATGTTCGGCGAATGCCCAGGTGAGTGATCCAGTTCGAGATGTCGTTCGACGGCGGGAGCCAGGCACGGGCACTGATGCCTCAGCCAGCGAGTAGGGCCTGCATCCACTGGTCTTCGCGTTGCTCGATGTATTCGGCATCGTTTCGCCAGGCGTCGCCATGGCCTTCAGCCCACAGCCTTGCCCAGGGGTGGGTTCCTTGGGCTGCCTGGTCGCGCAGGAAATCGTGCATGGAACGCGTACGGCGCCCCAGCACGGGGACCAACCGACGACGCTCGGACTCTGCGAGACCGTAGGCGTCGACGAAGACTCGCAGTCGGTCCGCCGCGTCCGGGCTCTGCCAGTCCGGATGCGCGGACAGCGGGATGAACCCGTGAATGGCGTATGCGACATCCCACAGGCGCGAGCCGGGGCCCGCAGTGTCCCAGTCGATGAAGGCCCACCGCGCCTCACCTGCGACCACGAGGTTCCACGGGGCCAGGTCGTTGTGGGCGATGATGTCACTGCCCTCAGCGGGGATCAGCGTCTGCCACTGCGCATCGGACGGCGGCGCGAAGTCCTGCACGGCGTCGTGGAAGTCCCGGATCAGCCGCGCAACGCGAGCCAGTTGTCGAGCGGGTTCCATCAGCGAGAACCGGTCGGGCCAGACCACATCTCCCGGCATGAAGGTCAGGACCTCACGCCCCCGATCGTCAATACCGAGTGGGCGAGGCGCCGCGCCGAATCCCACGTCATGCAGGTGGGCAAGCAGGGCATGCACCGCGGGAGTCCATGGTCCGGCCGGGCGTCGAACGGTGTCTCCGACGCGAACGACACCATCGCTGACGTTGCCGCCGGACAAAGGCTCTTCATCATCGTGCCGCATCAAACCAGTGTGTCGGATCAGCCCGTCATGATCAGCCCATTTAACGGAGCGTAAGAGTCGACGGAGGTTAAAGGACAAGCTCAAGGTATCGGCCTTGTACGCGCCCCCGACCGTGGCGTACGCCGTCGGGCTCGGCGACGACGTCGCCCCGGGTCGAGGCCTGGGTGCGGCCGCACGGCGGACGGTTCCTGGACGGCTCGTACAAGCGGTTGTGCGACGCCTACGTCGCCACGATGGCGGATCTCGGCGTCGCGGAGAAGCTGCCGCCCGACCAGTTCCTTGAGGCGATGAACGGGCACAAGGTCGGGATCCTGAGCTGGGAATCGCGCTGGACGCGGTGAAGATGACCGTCAAGGGCGGCATCGGCAAGCTCCAGGAGAAGGCCCGCGGCGGAAACTGGGTACCCGGGCAGGCCTGGCCCGCTCTCGCCCGGCCGATGTGGCGCCCCGACATCCGGGCCACCGCCACCTCCCGGGCCCGCATCAACATGCGCCGCAAGATGACCGCTCTGGCCGCCGCCACCGGCCGCTACCCCGTCGCGGTCCTCTCCGACTGCGCCGGCCACACCGCCGACGGCCCCACCCCCCTGAATGTCCTGCCCTACGACGGAGACGGCAAGACCGTGCCCGGCTCGTTCCGCCTGGGCGTCTCCCCCGGGATGGTCAAGCACGAAGGCACCCAGGACGTGCTGTGGGGTGCGGGGGTGCTGGAGCAGCCCGGCGCGCAAGGCCAGGTCGCCAATCTCGCCCGGTACATCAAAACCGGTGAGGTCACCGCCCGGGACACTGGGGAATAGGGAGCGTAGCGGCAGATGGTCACCGTTGAAGCAGAGCTCGGCTGGGCCGTGCAGGGCGCGTTCACGCGAGTCCGCGGGAGCCAGATGCCTTACCGGGCAGCGTCGGGACTGCGGACGCAGGAGCACACCAGGCAGACGCCCGAGCCGTAGCCGACCCCGAAGTCGTCGATGCCAGATACGGCGAGGGTTTCCCGTCCGCAGACTGGGCAATCCGTCACATCCATGCCGTCGCTCAGCTCATCGGATGCGT
Source organism: Streptomyces sp. NPDC005761 (assembly GCF_040630635.1). Lineage (NCBI taxonomy): Bacteria > Bacillati > Actinomycetota > Actinomycetes > Kitasatosporales > Streptomycetaceae > Streptomyces > Streptomyces sp. NPDC005761. The sequence continues at coordinate 67,646 of NZ_JBEXXX010000025.1, forward strand.
AGGCTGGTGGTCGGCTGCCAACGCGATGTGTCGGTCGGCTTCTGCCTCACCGATCAGGTCCAGGTAGTCCTGAACGCACAGCCACTCGTACCGGTCCTGAATCTGGTGCTTTGACCCAGTCGGATTCCCTACGTTCCTCGTTCAAGGACCAAGCCAGTGGGGAGAGGAGCGACGCCGGCCGTTTTCAAAGATCCTCATCAACCGCGACGTCAGTAGGTTCGGGCGGCCCGCGCGTCCTTGACGATGCACCAATACCGGCGCATGAGGGGCGTGCGGCATGCGGCCGCACGCCCCGTCTTCTGCGGTTACGGGATGCGTTTCAGGAGTGTGGGCAACCCGCAGTCAGAGCATCGGCGTTCAGGACGTCTCTGCTTCGATGATCCGGTGGTCGGAGAGCGCCGGATCGGTCACGCGGCAGGTGTACTTGAGCCCCTGCGGGCCGAAGACGTAGTCGATCTTGTTGTTTCCGTCGGTCGGGTCGCCCGTGTGCGGTTTGGTCGGGTCCGCCTGCCCGCACTCCTGCCCGCTGGAGTAGAGGGGGTCGAGGTAGGTGACGTCGGCCGTGGTGGTGTTGAGGTCGCCGCCGTAGTAGGTGGTGTAGCCAGCGGCCGTGTAGTCGCCCACCTGACTGCGCATCTCTGCGGCTTGCTTGGGCCGGAACGGATCGCTCGGATCGATGTCGTCGCCGACGAGCTTGCCGTCGGAGTTGATGTAGGAACCGCTACTGAAGTGGGCATTGCAATACGCGGAACCCTCGTCGGGGACGACCGCGCAGAGCATCGGTCGCTGCTCCTTCTTGTCGGGTACAGGCTTGTCAGGTGAGGGCAGGACCGTGCCCTGGAACCAGGTGTTGCTGTCGGGGACGGCGAGAGCAATGCCGAAAGCGCCCCGGTCGGCGTTGTCGGTGCCGTCTGAGCAATTCTTCTGCGCCAGGATGTTCGTGCCCGTGACCTTGTAGTACGTCGGCATGAACCGTACATCCAGCCCCGGCCACCTGTCCTCGAGTGCCAGTTCCAACGGCTTGGCCTGCTTCTCGCAGATCTCCTGGAAGAAGATCGCGTCCGGCCGCCGTGTGCCCATGGCGTTGAACAGCGCGCTTGCAACCCTTGGCGCCATCGTCGTCGGCGGGGCGTACTTGAGAGGGCAGTCGTTGTTGTTGTTGGCGCAGATGTTCCACGACACCACGTTGTGAGCCTTGACCGCCGGTGTGGAGGGTGCGGGCATGTGGGTGGCGTCCGACTCCGGCGCGCTGATCGGCTCCAGCGTGAAACGTTCCCAGCTGCCGAGTTCGGAAGCGGGTTTGTCGGTCCGCGCACGCAGCAGGCCGCGGTCGGGGTAGGTACCCAGCTCCGCGGCCACGAACTTGCCGTTGTGGGCCTTCAGTCCGTACTCGCCGGTCGTCAGGGACACGAGTGAGAACCGCTGCCAGGAGCCCGTGTTCTCGACTCGGGTGCGCAGCAGGTTGCCGCTGGCGTCGTCCTCCGCCGTTACGTACCGGCCCGTGGCTTCCGAGCGGAAAATGACTGACGATCCGAACCCGGAGCCGGATACGTAGTCGGTATGCAGGGTGAACTTCTCCCACCCGGCAGCCGTGGTGCCTTTGGCCCTCAGCTTCATGTCCCCGTCGGCGCCGGCGTCCACCGTCACGTACAGGTTGTCGACCTTCAGTGCCCACCGCTGCCCAGCCGACCCCTGGGGCGCCTCCGCAGCTACCGCCGGCGGCGCGGCCAGCGCCACCACGGCGGCCATCGCGGACAGCAGAGCCGCCACCGCGAACCGTATTCGTCTCACCCTTGTCGCTCCTCACACGTTCTGCACACGTATGTCGATCATGAACATCCGGCAAAATTACAGGCCGAGACTATAGGTGATTACCTGCGACTCTGCGACGGATCTAGTCCGCCACCCCACAAAGGGACTTGGGGATCCGGGTCGGCTCAGTCACCGTGAAGTGCTGCCTCGATCTCGCCCTCGACCGGAGGCGCAAAACGACGAGCAGGTCCGTCAGACGCGGCCCGCCGATAACGAACCGCCGAACCGCCATCAGCGGCCGGCGCGGCCAGCTCAGGGGCGCCGCGCGCAGTGGTGCGGGCGGGTGCGGGTGTCGTGCTCGGTGAGGTTGAGGGCGGTGGCGATGGTGTCCCAGGGCTGGTCGTCCGCGCGGACGGCATAGGCGGCGGTACGGGCGGCCTCGGCGAGGGGGTACTCGAGGCGGCGACGGCCGGGAGTGCGGCAAGGGGTGCGTCCGCGGCCAGGGCGTCCAGGCGGGTGCGGAGCTGTACGAGAAGAGCGGTGACGTCTTCCGGGACAGGAACGGTGCGGTTCTCGATGTCGGTGATGTGCTGGTCCCAGTCGCCTTCCGGCCCGCAGGCGTACGCGGTCTCACGCGAACAGTTCCCTCACAATCGGACAGCGAGGCAACGCTCCGCGATGACTCCCCAAGGCTTGTGTGAGAACCGCCAAATGACGGCTTGTTGGGAAGGTTGCGACTCAGATGCTGCGTGCGCGGGTGGCGAGGAGGGCTGCCAGGGTGCACGGTGCGAGCAGCATTCCGAATGCGGCGCTGTAGCCGACGGCGTCGGTCGAGCCGGCGCCGAGGCAGGCGTTGAGCAGGGCGGAGGAGAGACCCAGCACTGTTATCTGGCCCAGGTTCTGGGTGGTCTGCATCGCGCTGCTGGCGTAGCCCTGCCGACCGGGCGGGCTATGGGTGAGTGACAGCACGGTGAGGGACGGGGCGTACATGCCCATGCCGACGGCCGCGACGACCATCGCCGTTGCGGCGGTATACGCGGGCGTCGCGGGAAGTGTCCCGGCAACCGCGAGCGCGACTGCCGCTGCCTGCACCAGTGCGCCCGCCACGACCAATCGGTGGCGGGGGCAGTCCTCCAGTAGACGGCCCTGCACCCAGGAGGAGCCGGCCCAGGCCAAGGCAGCTCCCGTGAAGGCCATGCCGACCAATACGGGAGACGCACCCCGGTCGGTGATCAGCAGCAGGGGTACGTAGGCCTCCAGCGTGAAGAACACGCCTGATCCCAGGCCGCACAGCAGCACCGTGACCGGCAGGCCGCGCGCGGCACGCCAGGTACCCGGCGGCAGCAATCTTGATGCGAACACCACCAGCAGGGCAAACCCGACCGCTGCGAAGAGCAGGTGGCGCATGTCCCAGCCCGAGACGCCGTATTGCCCCAATGCCGCACCTAGGCTCACGGCTGTCGCGACCATCAGAGCGGGGCGAGGCAGCCTGCCTCCCGACGGTGCGGGCGCGGCCCCCCAGGAAGCGCTGCGCAGCACCGCCACCACCACCAGGGCGGGCAGCACGGTGAGAGCGGCCAGACCGAAGAACACCGCCCGCCAGGACCACCACCCGACCACTAGGCCCGCCAGCGGAGGGCCGACCAGCGAGGGGACGATCCAGCAGGCACTCATCAACGCCAGTACGCGTGGCCGCAGATGCTCGGGGTAGGCCCGGCCGATGGCGGCGTTGATCGAAACCGCGACCATCCCGCCCGCCAGCCCGTCCAGGAAGCGCCCGGCCGCCAGCTGCCAGATCGACGTACTGGCGCCCGAGACCAGCAGGGTGGCCACTGCCAGTACCACGCCCGCAGAGAGCGGACGTAGCGCCCCTGCGCGGTCTGCCCAATGACCGCCCAATACCCCACCGAGCAGACCCGCAGCTACGAAGCATCCCGCCACCAGGGGGAAGAGCGACACCCCGTTCAGGTCTCGCGCTGCCGTCGGCAATGTGGGGACCACGGCCAGCGCGGCAAACCCGGTCAGGAACATCACCGCGGCGAAACTGGAGGTGGCGGCGGCGTACCGCCTGGAGAACAATCCATCCGCGGGCCCGGGATGCGCCGGTAGACGATCGGCTGCCGTTGCCGAATCGTCGGAGACTGGCACGGTCGGTTCCGTAGAAATTGCGGGCAAGCTACTTGGCACGCGCTTCGGATCACCAGTCACGGGCGCAAGGTAGACGGAGCGCACGGCTTCATGCCACCTGTTTGTTCGAGCTGGCTGCCCCTCTGCGTTCTCAACTACACGTTAAGGCCGTTCTCACCGCCGCCGGACGCAACCTGCATTGGCGGGTTCCTCGGCTCGTGCGTCGGGTGCTGGCGAGGCGGTAGGAGTCGGTGCCGGTCTCGAGGATGGTGCCGTTGAAGGTGAGTCTGTCGACGATGGCCGCGCAGAGGCGGGGGTCGGTGGTATTCACCTCGGAGGGGCATCCTGAAACGAAGTGACTCCTCCCCGGTATTGGCGCGCTGCGGCTGTTGTCACCCGATCAGTGGGCGTCTGGAAGATTTCACTGCGTCGATCGGGCGTCCTGCCCAGCGTGGTGTCATCTCGTCTCGGCGTCTGTCGATTGCCATGGGCAGGGTGAGGAGCCATACGCGAGGCGGCCGGCTGAGTCGGATCGCGCATAGACGGTCGGCCAGACAACGGCGCCGCCACGGTGCGGGTGCGCACCATGCGAGCGGGCCAGGCCGGACTCAATGGTTGGCGCTCACGGTGGCCACCCTGCCCGGCTTGGCCGCGGTGGTCGCGCTCCTGTTCACTTGGCGGGAAGTGCGGGTCGCCGAACAGGGGCAGCTCACCAGCCGGTTCAACGACGCGATCACCAACCTTGGGTCGCAGTCAATGGACGTGCGCTTCGGGGGGATTTACGCTCTGGAGCGCATCATGCAGGACTCCCCTCGCGATCAGCCCAGGATCATCTCGGTCTTGTCGGCATATGTGCGACGTCACGCCCCTGTTCCGGCAAGTGGCTTCGCAGAGGAGCCCAAGGACATCGAGCAGACACTCAGACACCGCCCGTCCACGGACGAGGCGGCCGTGATGAACGTGCTGGCCCGCCGCCCACCGGGCCACGACGGAGGCGCGCAGCTCGATTGGAGCCGAACAGACCTTCGAGGCCTAACGCTGTCCACCTGGGGTCTCAGAGTCATCGCGAAGATTCCTGAGGGCGGTAAACGTCCCAGTACGCGCTCCTCGTTCAGCTACGCGGTCATGGAGGGTGCAGACCTGCGACATGCCGTCCTTGCGGGAGTAGACCTGCACAGTGCATTCGCCAGCGAGGCCAACTTCAGCGGGGCGACACTCCTGCGCACAGATCTGACCAATGCCCAGCTAGCCGGAGCAGACCTGACCGGTGCAGTGCTCCTTGAGACAGATCTGACCGGCGCAGACCTCAGCAGTGCGAAGTTGCACGAGACGGTGCTGGGTGCGCCCAACGCGCCCGTTCCCAACGAACCGTCCAATCTCACCCACGCGGTGCTCTGGGACACGGATCTCACAGGTGCAAGCCTTGCTGGGACAAACCTGACCGGGGCAATCCTGGTTGACGCCAACATGACGGGCGCCACCCTGATTGGGGCGCACCTGCATGGCGCAAAGCTCAGCGCGGCTGACGGGTCACTGCAAGGGAAGATTACTTCTGGCGCCGTCACGGAAAGCGCGAACCTGACGAACGCCAACCTGACGGGAGCCGACCTGACAAATGCGGACCTACGCGGTGTAAACCTCACGGGAGCCGACCTCACCAGGGCCGACCTGCGAGGGGCACAGCTGACGGGAGCCAAGCTCACCGGAGTAAGGACCAAAGGGGTTCGCGGACTACCACCCTCCGCGACCGGGACTGATCTTGCAAGCTCCGGCCAGGGCTAGCCGCACTCCTTGCCCCGGCCAAGCATTGGCTCAACGCCCGGCGGCCAATGCCGCTCACGCATCGAGATCCGCATCGGAGCGCTGGTGCTCTGACCGCATTGGTTCGCCGGGTTCGTGGTCGGGGCGATTGGATGTGCGGTGACGTTCGTCCGACCGTTTGGGGTGTGGTGGTCGAGCCTGTGCGGGTACGCAGACTGACCGGCCAGGAGGGGCAGAATCTGCATCAGATCGTGCGCCGGGGCAGCACCAGTTCGGTGCGGTTCCGGCGCGCGATGATGCTGCTGGCTTCGGCCGGCGGAACCGGGTCCCGGTGATCGCGCAACTGGCGCAGGCTGACGAGGACACCGTCCGCGATGTCATCCACCGGTTCAACGAAATCGGCCTGGTCTGCCTGGACCCTCGGTGGGCGGGAGGCCGTCCCCGCCTGCTCAGTCCTGACGACGAGGACTTCGTCGTCCAGACGGCCACCACCCGCCCGACCAAACTGGGCCAGCCGTTCACCCGCTGGTCCCTGCGCAGGCTCGTGATCTACCTGCACCGGGTCCACGGTCGTGTGATCCGGATCGGCCGCGAGGCGTTACGGCGTCTACTCGCCCGCCGCGGCGTCACCTTCCAGCGGACCAAGACGTGGAAGGAGTCGCTCGACCCTGCGCGCGACGCCAAGCTCGACCGGATCGAAGAGGTCCTGGGTCGCTTCCCGGACCGGGTGTTCGCGTTCGACGAGTTCGGCCCGCTCGGCATCCGGCCCACCGGAGGAACCGGTTGGGCTCCCGCCGGTCATCCCGAGCGGCACCCCTGCGCAAGGTCGACAACTACAACGCCACCTGGTGGACACTGGAAGGCGCCACCGCCTTCTGATCTCATTGAAGAGCTCCTGCCGCCCGGTGCGACCTACGCCGGACCGGCCTGGCTCTCATCGGACTTGCGCCGGGCAGACCGCAGCCGCGGTCTGCCCGACATGGCCGTCACGGTGCCGCCGCGCGCCGGTCGGAGCGGCGAGTTCTTTGGTCATGAAGACGCGGCTGGTGCCTGTCGGGTCGCAGGGCACCTCTCCCAGACGCGTCCATCCGTGTTTCTCGTAGAAGGCGGGGGCCTGGAAGGTGATCGTGTAGAGCACGGCCCTGCGGCAGCCACGGGCGTGCGCCTCGTTTTCGGCCTGCGCAAGGATCTGTGTTCCCAGCCCGCCGCCGCGTAGCTGCGGCGGTAGGTAGAAGAGGTCGAGGAAGAACAGCCCGAGCGAGGTCCGCCCGGTCAGCCCGCCGACCACCTGGCGCGTGGCGGGATCACGGACCAGGACGGCGAGCGCTCTACGGTCCGCGATTGCGGTGTGCTCGGTGTTGAAGCGGTCCAGAGCGTCCGAGATCACCGCGATGTCCGCCGGGGCGGGAGCGTCGGTGACCGCAAGGTTCCTCGGGGGCTCGGGATGGTGGGAGGTGGCGACGGTCGCGTCAGACGCGGTCATGGTTGCTCCAGTGTGTGAGCGCAGGAGGCTCGGCCTCGCGGGCGGATGCGGGTGCCGGGGCCGGTGAGCCCTGCACGGGGGGTACCGACGCTAGGACGGGAACGCTTCGACGGACGTCGAAGGGATATCGGCGACAATGGGCATCGTGGACATGCAGCGCGCGGGTCAGGATGTGGGGGTGGACCTGGCAGGCGTGGCCAGGCTGCTGGCCGACGGCACCCGGGCCGCGTTCTGCCTGGCCTTGCTCGACGGCCGGGCGTGGACGGCGAACGAGCTCGCACGGTACGCCGGCATCGCACCGTCCACCGCGACCTCGCACCTGAACCAGCTCGTGAACGGCGGTCTCCTCATCGAGGAGCGGCACGGACGCCACCGCTACGTACGGGTGGCCGACCGCAGGGTGATCGAGCTGATCGAGAGCCTCGCCGCGCTGGCTCCCCAGCGCAGCGCCCGACCGCGTTCGCTGGCCGCCTCCGGTCGGCAGCAGGCACTGTCCCGTGCGCGACTGTGCTACGACCACCTGGCCGGAAGCCTCGCGCTGGCGATCACCGACGCAATGGTCGAGCGCGCACTGCTGGAGTGGGGTCCCGAGCCGAGCCTCACCGAAAAGGGCACTCGCTGGCTCGCCGAGGCCGGTATCACGGTGCCCACCGGCTCACGCCGACCCCCGGTACGCGCCTGCCTCGACTGGACCGAGCGCCGTCCCCACCTGGCCGGCGCCGTGGGCGCCGCCCTGTGCGCCCACGCACTCGCCACCGGATGGATGACACGCGTCGGCACGACCCGCGCCCTCCTCGTCACGCCCACCGGCCGCCGCGCATGGCACGACCAGCTCGGCCTGCCACCCGACGAACTCTGATCCCGGGCCTCACCCACGCCCGTGACCAAGTCGGGCGACCGGGATTCTCTCCGGGGCCCTGCCGCCAGAGTGGCGCCGACGTCCCTTCCGCACCGAACTCATGGCGAGAAGCCGGGCCGAAGCCATAGCCGACCTTCTGCTGCGGTGCAGACGTGGGCCCGCTCGAAAATGGCGATCGACCGGCTGATCGCGCGGCGGGAGGTGCACCTGCGGAAGAAGACGCGTGGCGCATGCTTCACGAGACCCCTGCCAGCGCTTAGGAGATCCTGGGCGTCAACATGGAGGAGTTGGACCTTGCCGGACGCCGGGCCCCGGTGAAGGGCAAGGGCGCCCGGCCTCGTACGCGTCGCCGCGGCTCAGCCCGGGAAGACTTCGCCCTGGAGACGGTCTGCTGGGACGCTGGCGCCGCCCGGTTGTTGCCTCACCTACTCGAGGCGCGTACCCGCGGGCCAGTGTTCGTCACTCATCGCAAGCCCGGCCCTGCAAGGTCGTCAGCCCGCGCGATACCTGTCCGGTACACCGGGCTCGCGCGTCCTTCGTACGGGCAGGCCCGGATGCTGCTGGACGAGCACACCGCCGTCGGTGGTGGGCCGGGCACGGGCTGGGAGCTGCATAGGTGGCGGCACTCCGGCCTGACCCACCTCGGCAGGGCAGCCCTTCTTGATGACCCGGGCGATATCGAAGGGGACTTGCTCAGTCAGCCCGCTCCTGCACCGCCCCGGTTAAGCGGGGCGATGTAGGGCGGGCAGTGCTCGGTCAGCAGGCAACCGCCGGCTTCGTCCTTGGTCCGCGTGTGAGCCGTGTCCTCATCGGCAGCGATCTCCAGCACCAGATCCGTCCCGTCGCCCACGCCGCGCGGCCGTGGCGGCAGAGTGCCGTGCCCGCTTCCAGCGCGATGCTCCGCACAGCCTCACGTGTGTCTGAATCGCGAACCCGCGGTGGCCCGGATCGATGCTCCGATCCGGGCCACCCTGCCGTGGGCCCTGTTATGCGCCCTGAGCCGCAATTACGTGCAGAGCCAGGGGCGACCGACCCTCGTCGCCGATCAGCGCAAACAGTCTGGTGCCATCCGGGGACCAGATCAGCCCGTGCGGCCGCAGGCCCCGGGCGGAGCCCGGCTCCAGATCGATGACCCGGGACGGCTTCTCGGCGCCGGGCCGGAAGAGGTAGATGTCCTGACCGTAGGAGTTGTCGATGCCCGCGGCGATCTCGCCCGTGGCAGACACCGCGGCGGCATCCGGGTAGGTCGTCGTGGGGTAGGCGTGCGCGACAGAGAGGTCGCTGAGCCGGAAGGCCAGGTGCTTGTACGGGTAGCCGCCGACGATGAACAGCGTGGCACCGTCCGGGGACAGGGCCAGGTCCCCTACGAAGCTGATCTCGCCAGGGTTGTCCTGCGTCGTGCGCACGACGAGCTTGCCCGAGGTCACGTCATAAACCGTCACGGTGCCCGAGGAATTGTACTGCTCACCAGCGATGACGATGCCGGGCACGGACGGCGAGGACAGCAGCATCGGAGGCCCGCCCCACGTACCCCACGGCACCAGCCCGAGCCGCACCGTCGGCTTTGTGCCGCTCAGGGCGAGAGCGCCGATACTGCTGTCGAAGCCGGAACCGTAGCTGAACCAGAGGGTCTTGCCCACCAGAGCCAGCCGCGACGGTGCGGTGCCCGCCCCTGTCGAGTACCGGGCCCTCTCCTGGTAGGTGGCGGTGTCGAGGGCGGCTATCGCATCACCGCCGCTCAGCGCGACGTACAACGTGCGCGAGTCGGCGGACAGTACGAGGTCCGCCGCACCGGGCTTGTTCTTGAGGGTCCTTATGAGCTTGCCGTCGAAGTCGGTCACGAGCACCGAACTCGTCACAATGTCGGCAATGTAGAGCCTGTGGTGCACGGCGTCCACGGCCATGTCCGCGTGCCACGAGATCGGCAGCACAGTGCCGGAGGGCTCGGCGGTCGTCCTGGCCGAGGCGCTTGTAGCCGACCCGAGCAGGGGTAACAGGATCAAGGCCAGGACGCCCAGCACGGCTCTGAAGCGGGGTCTTCTCATCAGGTAGTCGTCCTTGTCGTCCAGGCGCCTCATCGAGGCGCGAGAGCAGCGGTAAGTACGGGCCACGAATGCCCCCCTGTGACCCCGTCCATGCGCGCCCCGGAGATTTCGTTCGGGTCAGCGCCCGGATACAGCACGTAGCGAAGTGCGCCGGGAACGAAGCGGACGCTCAACCCTGCAACCGCACCATCGTCTTGCCGATGAGGAAGTCGCATGCCAACAAGTCTGGTCACACCCAGCAAGCCGCTGCGCAGCGCATACCCCATGCTCCGGCCCAACTTCGGCGTATGTCGTGGACGCTTCCTCGAAGACGCAGGACTGTCCCACGTCATGGCCGTGCCGAAGTCCCAGCAGGTCCACGGCCCCCGCATCGACCATCCCATCGACCAGCCCCCGACGAGGCAGGGCAGCAGCTCTCCTGAAGCGACGGCGCCGAAGGCCACGAATCCACGACTGGGCCACGGCCCGACTGCCGGCTGTCTGGGAATTCGACCGCGACGAGCCCACCCGCCAGCGCAGTATGCAGGCTTCCAACTGCAGCCGCCGAGGCGCCCTTGGCTCCCTACATCGACACCCTCGCGCCGCAGTGCGGTCACCGCCTTACCGAAGGAGTGCGGGCGCAGCCCGGTGAAAGGACCCGCGCCTTCTGTGTCTGGGGCGAGAGCCTGCGGGAGGTCGAGCAGCGGCCGGCGTGCTCAAGTCCGCGTTCGGCGGGGATGACTGCAACCTCGATCGTCCGTGGCAACCAGGCGGCGAAGGGCAGCTTGAGACATGGCATCGAATTGGTGATGCCCGACGGATCACAGCGAGATGTTCCGGAGAGCGAAAGCCCGCTCCGTCTGCCGCCTCAGTACTGTGACTTCGCATGACCGACACCGAGATCGAGCTCACCCCAGACCTGGTCCGCGACCTGCTGCAGGAGCAACATCCGGACCTTGCCGGGCTGACCATTCGCGAGGTGGCGGGCGGCTGGGGCAACCACATGTGGCGCCTCGGGGACGAGTTGGCCGTGCGCATGCAGCGCATGGACCCCACCCCGGAGCTCCAGCTCAAGGAACGGCGGTGGCTCCCCGTGCTGGCCCCACGCCTGCCGCTCCCGGTGCCGACCCCAGTGCGGTCCGGCGAACCGTCCGAGCGCTTCCCCAAGCACTGGACCGTGATGACGTGGGTTCCCGGCGAGCCGCTGGACCACGGTTCGATCAGCCGCGGTGACCACGCGGCCGACACGCTGGCGGGCTTCCTCCGGGCACTCCATGTGGAGGCGCCCGCCGAGGCGCCGATCGCCACGGACCGCGGTGGCCATCCCAAGAACTGCACGGAGGGCTTCGAGAACCTCTTCCAGGCTGTTGCCCCCGACGACATCGCTGCCGATGTCCGGGCCGTCTGGGACGACGCCGTTGCGGCCCAAGCGTGGAAAGGCCCGCGGGTGTGGGTGCACGGCGACCTCCATCCCGCGAACGTCGTTGTCTCGGACGGAACACTCTCGGGCATCGTCGACTTCGGCGACATGTTCGCCGGCGATCCAGCGTGGGACCTCGCCGCCGCATGGGTGCTGCTGCCCGCGGGCACAGCCTCACGGTTCTTCGACATGTACGCGCATGCAGACGAGACGGCGATCCGGCGCGCCCGCGGGCTGGCTGCTATGAAGAGCCTGTTCCTGATGCTCATGGGACAGAACGGCGATCGGGGCCTTCCCGGCGGCAAGCCGCACTGGGGACCTGCAGGCCGGGCGGCACTTGATCGGGTTCTGAAGGGCGTTTGACGCACGCTTCTCGAACCGGTTCTCGATCTGCCACTGCGTGGTCAGCCGGGTCGCGGTGGCGGGCGAGACCCGGCCGGGGAACTGACCAAGGTGAAAGGTTCGGCCGTCTGTCGTGATCTGCGCCGACCGGAAGTTCCTGCTCCGGATATCGTCAGCCTCGGACTTCCTGCCGTCCGGAACGAGGGCGTATGAACGACACCTACCACGACCATACGGTCCGTGATCTCAGCACCTGGCCAGTCGCTCGCCTCGAAGAAGCCCTTGCGACTGCCCAGGACGGCCGCGAGCTGGAACGCATCAGAGTCATCGCCCAGTCCCGCGCCTACGGGTGCGGTGATCCGGACAGCGCTCCGTTGCGCTGGGCCAAACTGTCGTTGAAGGCCAACAAGCGGCTTCCCGGCGGCACGTCCTGGAACGATGCCCGGAAAAGCAGCCAGAACTTCGCCCTCCGCACCTGGATCATCCAGCACGTCGGCCCCGGCACCGACCCGGACTGGGACCCCGAAGCGCTGGCCGCCGACACGCTGGCAGTTCTCACCCTCGCCCCCGGCCGGGCCCGCTCGCTGTCCACCGGCTGGCACGGCCTACCGGCCGAACGGATCAACGAACTGCGGCAACACAAGAACATGACGGCTCACGTGGACCAACTGGTGCACCTCATCCCGTCAGGACCGACGAAGGACCGGCTCAGCTCATGGATCGACGTACGCAAGCACCTGCCATGAGAGCCCCTACTCATACGGACATGCGGAATTCTCAGGGCCACGGGCGGGCCGGTGCCGCATGCACTCTCCTCTGACGGTCCCGGTCACAGGGGCAGCGGGCCGCGGTCCAGGCGCCCGACCCGAATGAGCCCGGCAGTATGACGGACCTGGCCGAAGCCCCTCTGCGCGCGCGGCCCAGGTGTTCCCGGCCGCCGAGCGCCGCGGCCGGATGCAAACCGTGAGCCAAGGGCAGATCCTCCACTCATCCCTCCGCGCTGGCGTGCGGCGGGGTCCAGCGGTCGGCGTCGATCCCGAACTCACCGCCCACGGTCCGATCTCCGGTCACCCTCGTCCGCACCATTGACGCGGTCATGCCTCCCCCGCATCATCGTGGGAGCGCTCCCACAGGCGCCGCTCCCACAGGCGCCGTATGCAAGGCATCCCACCGACCACTCACACCAGGCGTCCTGCCGACCGACGCGGCGCGCGCCCTAGGAGGACACGTCATGCCGCTCGCACACCTCCCCGCCGCCGGCCGGTTGGGCCGGCCGCCCCGCAGAGTCGGAAGAACCGCAGGCAGACGCCCCGCCGCCGCGCTCGTCTGCGCCCTGGCCACGGTCGTCGCCCTCGCCGCCGCTCCCCCGGCACCCGCCGCGACCGGCCGGGCCACCCCGGATCCGGCCGCCACTGCGACGGCCGCCGACGAGGCGTCGGCCGTCGCGGTCTCCGTCAACGCGGGGGTGGGGCTCGGCACCATCGACAAGGCGGCGTTCGGGGTCAACCACGCGCTCTGGGACTCGCACATGAACGACCCCGAGGTGACCGGCCTGCTGGGCGAGGCGGGTGTCGGCATGATGCGCTACCCGGGCGGCTCCTACGGCGACATCTACCACTGGAAGGACCACACCGCCCCAGGCGGATACGTGGCACCCGGCACCACCTTCGACGAGTTCATGGGCAGCGTCCGCGCCTCCGGCTCCCAGTCGATGATCATCGCCAACTACGGCACCGCCACCCCACAGGAGGCCGCCGACTGGGTCCGGTACGCCAACGTCACCCGCGGCTACGGGGCAAAGTACTGGGAGATCGGCAACGAGATCTACGGCAACGGCCACTACGGCAGCGGCTGGGAGGCCGACGACCACGCGGACAAGAGCCCGCGCGAGTACGCCCGCAACGTCCTCTCCTACGCCGAGGCGATGAAGGCCGTCGACCCGACAATCAAGATCGGCGCCGTGCTGACCACGCCGGGCGACTGGCCGGACGGCATCACCGGCCCGGGCGACTCGGCCGACTGGAACCACACCGTGCTGTCCGCGGTCGCCGGGACGATCGACTTCGCCATCGTGCACTCCTACCCGGGCGGTGCCACCGCCGACGACGCCCTGGACCGGACCGCCCGGCTGCCCGGACAACTCCGCGAGGTCCGCAGGCAGATCGACCGGTACGCCGGGGAACGCTCGTCGAGGATCGGCATCGCGCTCACCGAGGTCAACTCCAACGTCCAGATGAACAGCCGCCCCAACGGCCTGTTCGCCGCAGACACCTACATGACGGCGCTGGAGAACGGCGTCTTCAACGTCGACTGGTGGAACGTCCACAACGGGCCCGACAAGGTGGAGACGGTGGACGGCGACACCGACTTCAACGACTTCGGCCTGCTCTCCAGCGGCGGCTGCGTCGGCGACGTCTGCCAGCCGGCCGTGAATACGCCGTTCCATCCGTACTACGGCCTCAAGTCGCTGACCCAGCTCGGCCGTCCCGGCGACACGATGGTCGCATCCTCCACCGACAGCGACCAGGTATCCGCGCACGCCGTGCACCGGGCCGACGGCACGCTGAGCGTGATGCTGATCAACAAAGACCCGCTGAACTCCCGCACTGCAGACATTAGTTACGCCGGATACACGCCGACCACCCAGGCACCGGTCGTGCACCGGTACGGCCGCGGCGACACCGACGTCACCCGGGTGGCCGCCACCGCCGGGGGCGACCAGGTGCTGCCGCCGTACTCGATCACCACGATCACCGTCGCCCCACATGCCGCCGCGGCCTCGGTCGGCGCGCCCGGCGCACCGAAGACCACCGCGGTGGACAGCTCGACCGCCACGGTCAGCTGGGCCGCCCCCGCGAACGGCGAGGCGGTGCGCTACGAGGTGTACGAACGCCTGGGCGCCAACGCCCAGCTGCTCGCCACCTCGACCTCCACCTCGGCGACGCTGCACAACCTGCCGCCGGGATCCGAGCACACGGTCAACATCCTCGCCCGGGACGCCGACGGCCGCCTCTCGCGCCCGTCCGAGCCGCTGACGTTCGCCACCACGGCTCCGCGCGACAGCAGCTGCCTGGTCAACTACCGGGTCGACAGCGGCTGGGGCAATGGATTCGTCGCCACCGTCACCATCTCCAACGTCGGGAACGCCCCGATCAACGGCTGGACCCTGGAGTTCGCCTGGCCGTCCACCGGCCAGTCCGTGCAGAGCTCCTGGAACGCGAACGTCACCGGGTCGGGCACGCGCGTCCATGTGACCGACAACGGCGCCAACGCCGAACTGGCCCCGCGCGGCGGCTCCACCGCCACCTTCGGCTTCGTCGGAGCCAACGACGGCGCCAACCCCGCCCCGACGGCGTTCACCCTCAACGGAACAATCTGCCGCACCTCCTGACCCACCGCCTGCGGCCCGGCCCACCGGAGGGCGGGCCAGGCCGCAGGCGCGCATGAGGATCGTCGCCCGCACCCCGGAGGAGGCGGGCGTCGAGCCCGCCGGTGCTGTTCTCCCAGTTCGACGGAAGGAGTCGTGCGCCCATTCTCGGGTGACACGGCCCACCAGCCTCCCAGCGCGCCACCGGTCACTCAGCCCCGGGACCTAGAGCAGTCGATTTCTCCGCCTCGTCGCGACTGCGTGGCGGGACGGAGCGAGGTGGCATTCCAGCACGCCCCCCGCTCGCGGTGACCCCCCGCGGGCACCAGCCAGCGGGGATGTTTCTCTCACACGCGTCTCACCAACTGCGTAAACGCGCCTGGGCCACGGTGAGCTGACCTGGCCCTATGCATCGCACCTGGACCGCGCTGGACCCCACGGGACGCGATCCACCACCTGTGCCATGTTGGCGCGGCACGGCCGGATCGAGGGACTGCGCGCCTACGCCGCGCTGAACGGACATGAGATGGGCGTACAGCAGGTGGCGAAGGCGCTGGAGGAGGACGGAACCGCCCGCCGACTCCGCTGACCATCAAGTGGCGGTCGCCCTGAGCCTGCCGGTCAAGGAGCGCAGCAGGCCGGCGACGAAAACGGCCGAAGGGCCCTCGCCCTCGACAGCACGGGCCTTCAGGTCGTCCGACGCGGGGACTTCCTGCCGACGCCAACCTACGAAAAGATCGTCTTCCCGGTACAGGAACAAGACCCCCGGCCGGCCGGAGCAGGAACCGTCCAGCCGATCATTGGTCCGTGCGCACAGTCGGCGACAAGTGACTGCGCGGTCGCCCAACCTGCGCTCCTGCCCGCCGAGGAGTATCTCTCATTCGTGCCGAACGCGACCGTAACCGTCTCGACCTGCACATCGTCGATGACTCGGCGGACAAGTGGTAGGGAACCGTCACGACATGGTCGATGCCCAGGTGACGCGCCGTAGATCACGCCAGGGTGACGTGCATGCCACCTTCGGCCAGGAGATCGAGGACCACACCGAACAGGTCGTAGGGCTCGCCGTCCGGTGCCAGGGCAACCCGCAGCTGATCACCCGGGGCGAGCCCCCGCAGGACGAGCGGGGGCGCCGGCCGCTTGCGCGGCAGGACACGGGCAAATTCCCGGCAGGATCCCAGCCACCGGTGCCCGTCATGCACGCGAACACGTCCCTGTGTCCCTCAGGCGGACCTTCGTAGCCGTCCAGGCCGGTCAGCACGAGGCTGTCTGTCCCAAGGAGGTGCCCCGGTCTCTCCGCGTCCTCCAGCAACCAGGGGCCGAGCGTCTCATCCTCCGACGCCTGACTGGACCGGAGACTGCGCCGTCTCGCTGAGCGGAGCAGCCGTAGCTCTGTGAGACACGGGACACTCAGGCCCCTGACTTCGGTGAACCGAGGGGGTGGGAGACTGGCGGACATGGATATCCGTCGCAGGAACAACGTCACCGTCACCGGACGTGCGGACGGGCCGGTGCTTCTGCTGGCCCATGGGTTCGGCTGCGATCAGAACATGTGGCGTCTGGTCGTTCCGGCGCTCGCGGAGAGCTACCGGGTGGTGTGCTTCGACTACGTGGGCTCGGGCCGGGCGGATGCTTCGGCGTGGGATGAGCGGCGTTACAGCTCGCTGGAGGGCTACGCGCGGGATGTGCTGGACGTCTGCGACGAGCTGGACCTCCGCGACGTGACGTTCGTGGGGCACTCGGTCAGCGCGATGGTGGGGGTGCTCGCGGCGGCAAAGGCGCCGGAGCGCATCTCCCAGCTGGTGATGGTCGCTCCCTCGCCCTGCTACATCGACGACGACGATTACCGGGGCGGGTTCAGCGCGGAGGACATCGACGAGCTGCTGGAGTCGCTGGAATCGAACTACCTGGGCTGGTCGGCAGCCATGGCCCCGGTCATCATGGGCAACGACGACCGGCCCGAACTCGGCCAGGAACTGACCGCCTCGTTCTGCGCGACCGACCCGGCCATGGCCCGCGTCTTCGCCCGCACCACCTTCCTGTCCGACAGCCGCGGCGACCTCAAGACAGTCACGGTGCCGACGCTGATCCTGGAGTGCCGCCAGGACGTGATCGCCCCCCGGGAAGTCGGCGCCTACGTCCGTGAGGCGATTCCCGGCAGCCGGCTGATCACCCTGGAGGCGACAGGGCACTGTCCGCAGTTGAGCGCACCGCAGGCCACGGCCGGAGCGATCATCGACTTCGTCGGAGCCGCCTAATGATGTGCCGCACCGACCAGGCATCCGAGCCGGGCGAGGGAAATGACGTGGCCGCCACGGACGCGGTGTTCACGTCCATGCTGGAGGACAGCACGGAGGAGCTGTACGAGCAGGCCCCGTGCGGGTACTTGTCCACGCTGATGGACGGCACCATCGCAAAGATAAACTCCACGTTGCTCGAGTGGCTGGGTCTGGAGCGGACTCAAGTGGTGGGGCGGATGCGGTTCACCGATCTGCTCACGGTAGGTGGCAAGCTCTACCACGAGACGCACTTCGCCCCGACGCTGCAGATGCAGGGCGAGGTCAGCGGCATCGCCATGGACATCCAAACCGCCGGCCGGCAACGGATGCCGGTGCTGGTCACCTCGAAGGTGAAGACCAGCGAGAGTGCCCAGCCGATACTGATCCGCACCACGGTCTTCGACGCCCGCGAACGCCGCGCCTACGAGAAAGAACTGCTGCGCAGCCGCCAGGCGGCCGAGGAATCCCGCCGACAGGCCGAAGCCGACCGTGACCGGCTCCAAGAAGCCCTGGCGGCCCTGCAGCAGAGTCTGCTGCCCTCCCAGCTGCCCGTCATCCCGGGCCTGGAGGCGGCCTCCTACTACCACATTGCCTCCCCCGTCCAGCTCGGCGGAGACTTCTACGACCTGTTCCCGCTCGACGCCGACCGGTGGGCGTTCTTCCTCGGCGACGTGTGCGGAAAAGGCCCCCAAGCTGCCGCGGTCACCTCACTGACCCGCTACACCCTGCGCGCCGCAGCCCTGCACGACCCCGACCCCGTCACCGTGCTGACCACCCTGAACACCGTGCTCCACGATCGCTACGCGAGCGGCGACACCCGCTACTGCACCGCCGTGTTCGGCACCCTGCACCCCGGCGCCGGCCAGGTCGAAGTGCACCTCGCCTCCGGTGGACACCCCTCCACGCTGATCCAGCGCGCGGACGGCAGCGCCGAGTACCTGCCCACCCCCGGCGGGATGCTCATCGGCGTGCTGCCCAAGGTCCAGTTCACTGCCGCCCGCACCCGCCTGTTCCCCGGCGACACGATGCTTCTGTACACCGACGGTCTCACCGAGGCCCGTACCGGGCCCGAGCGCGAGCTGTACGGAGAGGACGCCCTGCGCGCCTTCGCCGCCGGTCAGCCCGCGGCCGGCCCGCAGGCCCTGATCAGCGCACTGACCGGGCTGATCGACGGGTTCGGCGACGGACTCGACGACGACACCGCGCTGCTCGCCCTGGGCGTGCCCGCACCGCTTCCCACCCCTGCGAGCGAAGACCCGACATGAGCCTGCTGACGATCACCGCCCTCGAGACGGCCACCGGTCCCGTACTGGAGATAACCGGTGACCTCGACTACGTGACGGCGCCCGAACTCCGTAGCGCCGTGAAGGAGCTGACCATGGCCGGCGGGCAGCTGCTGGTCCTGGATCTCGCCGGCCTGGAATTCTGCGACTCCAGCGGGATCAGTGCTCTGTTGTCGGCCAGGAGCTTGGCTCTCGAGCAGGGCGGCGACGTAGCTCTGGCTGCGGTCCCCGCCAACACCGCGCGCATCCTGGGCATCACCGGTCTGGACCGGGTTTTCACCATTCACCCGGACGCCACCACGGCCACGGACCGCGATTCCCTCGCAGGTTGAACATCGCGCTGTGCTGGTCGATGGAGTGATGGGCAGCAGATGGTGTGGATCGGCGGCCGCACCCATTCCCCGAGTGCGCCCGCTCCTCACCCGGCAACGTCAACTCGGCCTTCGTTCGTCGGCCCGGGAAGAGCGAAAGCCCGACTCGATCCGGTCGGGCTTTCGCTTCGGAGGCCGGCCGGAAAGGCCACGGGCACTGCCGCAGCACACCAGGTCGCGCTTCTCGGGATCCGTCAGGCGGTGGCCGCCTGCCGGTGGGCACGGATGATGTCCGCGTACCGTCGGCCGCTGGTCTTCATGGTCCGCTTCTGAGTGGCGTAGTCGACGTGGACGAGGCCGAAGCGCTTGTCATAGCCGAAGGCCCACTCGAAGTTGTCCAGGAGCGACCAGGCGTAGTAGCCGGCGAGCGGTGCGCCCTTGCGGACGGCGCTCGCGCAGGCGGCGAGGTGCTGCTCCAGGTATCGGGTGCGGTCGGGGTCGTGGACGGAGCCGTCGGGGCCGGTGGCATCGGGGAAGGCGGAGCCGTTCTCGGTGACGTACAGCTTCCGTATGCCGTAGTCCTCGGTGAGGCGTAGCAGGAGGGCCTCCAGGCCGCCGGCGTCGATCTGCCAGTCCATGCCGGTGCGGGGCACATCGGGGAGGCGGACCTCGCGGGCGTGCGGGACGGGGCCGTCGGGGTCGTCCGCGACCGTGACCGGGAAGTAGTAGTTGAGGCCGTGCCAGTCGAGGGGGGCGGCCATGATGTCCAGGTCGCCGGGCCGTTCGGGGAGTTCGACGCCGTAGAACTCGCGCATGTCGGCGGGAAAGCCGCGCCCGTGGACGGGGTCGAGCCACCAGCGGTTGGTGTGGCCGTCCATACGGACTGCGGCAGCGAGGTCCTCGGGCCGGTCGGAGGCGGCTTCGACGGTGGAGTGGTTGGTGACCAGGCCGACCTGCGCGCCCGGGGCTGCGGCACGGATGGCCTGGGTGGCGAGGCCGTGGCCGAGCAGGAGGTGGTACGAGGCGCGGACGGCGGCGGTGAGGTCGGTGAGGCCGGGGGCCATCCGTCCTTCCAGGTGGCCGATCCAGCCGGAGCAGAGTGGTTCGTTCAGCGTGGCCCACTGGGTGACCCGGTCACCGAGGCGCTCAGCGGCGACGGAGGCGTAGGCGGCGAGGTGTTCGGCGGTGGCCCGTTCGGTCCAGCCGCCGTGGCTGTCCTTGACCCGGTCCTGGAGGGCCTGCGGGAGGTCCCAGTGGTAGAGGGTGACGGACGGTGTGATGCCGGCGTCGAGAAGGGCGTCGACGAGCCGGTCGTAGAAGTCGAGTCCGGCGGCGTTGACGGGCCCGTCTCCCCCGGGGACGATCCGGGGCCAGGCGATCGACATCCGGTAGGCGTCGGTGCCGAGCTCCTTCATCAGGGCGAGGTCCTCGGGCCAGCGGCGGTAGTGGTCGCAGGCCGTGTCGCCGTTGTCGCCGTTTTCGACGGCGCCGGGGACGTGGGAGAAGGTGTCCCAGATGGACGGGGCCCGGCCGTCCTCGGCAACGGCGCCCTCGATCTGGTAGGCGGCGGTCGCCGTGCCCCACACGAAGGAGGGCGGGAAGGCCGCCAGGTCGAGCGCGGCGGAGTCGAGGGGTTCGGAAGGGGGGACGGACACAGGGAGCCTCTTCGTATTCAGTGTGGAGATGATCGGCAGGGCCGGGGGTGAGGCGGCCGCGCCGGGTGTCACTTGACCGCGCCCGCCGTGAGGCCGGCGACGAGGTAGCGCTGGAGCAGGAGGAACCCGACGACGACGGGGACGCTCACCACCAGGGAGGCGGCCATCACCTGGTTCCAGTAGACGTCGTTGAGGGTGGCGTAGCCCTGGAGTCCCACGGAGAGTGTGCGGGTCTCGTCGTTGGTCATGACCGAGGCGAAGAGGACCTCACCCCAGGCAGTCATGAAGGCGTAGATCCCGACGGCAACGATGCCGGGCCGGGCAGCCGGGATGATGACACGGAACAGCGCACCGACCGGTCCGCAGCCGTCGACCTTCGCCGCCTCGTCCAGCTCGCGCGGGATGGAGTCGAAGTACCCGGTGAGCATCCAGATGGCGAAGGGCAGCGAGAAGGTCAGATAGGTGAGGATCAGGCCCTCACGGGAGCCGAAGAGAGCGATGCCGGTGGCGTTGCCGATGTT
This sequence comes from Streptomyces sp. NPDC005761, assembly GCF_040630635.1. Lineage (NCBI taxonomy): Bacteria > Bacillati > Actinomycetota > Actinomycetes > Kitasatosporales > Streptomycetaceae > Streptomyces > Streptomyces sp. NPDC005761. The sequence goes on from NZ_JBEXXX010000025.1 coordinate 88,830, forward strand.
GACGTAGATGAGGAAGAGCGGCAGCAGGAACAGGATGCCGGGGAACATCTGCGTCGACAGGACGGTGACCGTGAAGGCCCGCTTGCCGCGGAAGTCGTAGCGGCTGACCGCGTACGCGGCGAAGATCGCGATGGCCACTGAGAAGACGGTGGCGGCGCCGGCGACGATGATCGAGTTCACGAAGTAGTCGGCGAGCGGGACCGTGTCCCAGATGTCGGCGTAGGGAGTCAGGGTGAAGTGGGACGGGATCCATTCGAACTTCCCCGAGACGTCCTCCAGCGGCTTCACCGAGCTGGACACCATCACGTACACCGGCAGCACCACGAACGTGGTGAGCAGGGTGAGGAAGATCCGCCGGGTCCACAGGAAGGAGCGGGGCGCAGCCATCGGGGAGCGCTGCCGGGTCGTGCGCGGGTGGGCGGCCTCAGGCATCGGTGGCCTTCTTTCCCCGGCTGGTGAGCAGGAGGTAGACGCCCGTGACGACGAGCAGGAAGAGCAGCAGGAGCACGGACATGGCCGAGCCGGTGCCGAAGTTCCACGTCCGGAAGGACGACTGGTAGATGTGGAGCGAGATGAGGTCTGCGGCCTCGGGCGCCGCCTTGCCGAAGAGCACGAACGGCGTGTTGAAGTCGTTGAACGTCCACAGGAACAGGACGAGCACCAGGACCTGGTTGACGGAGCGCAGCGACGGCAGGGTGATGTGCCTGATCTGCTTCCACACGCCGGCCCCGTCGAGCGCGGCTGCCTCGTACATGTCCCGGGGGATGTTCTGCAGTGCAGCCATGACGGTGAGGAAGGCGAAGGGCCAGCCCTTCCACACGGAGACGACGAGCAGGGCCCAGAAGCTGTTGTCCCCGATGAGCCAGAAGGCAGGGCTGTCACCCACGCCGAGCTGGTCGTGGAGGACGTGGTTGATGATGCCGTTGTCGCGCTGGAACATGAAGGCCCAGGTGATGACGGCGGCGTAGACGGGCAGGGCGTACGGGACGAGGAAGAGGGTGCGGAGGATGCCCCGGCCGCGGAAGTTCTCCTGGAGGAAGATCGCGGCGGCTGTGCCGAGGAGCCAGCACAGGCCGACGGACAGCACGGTGAACTCGCATGTCGTCAGGAAGGACTTCAGGAGTGCCTGGCCGACGGGGGCGTCGAAGTCGATCGCGACGGAGAAGTTGTCGAGTCCGGACCAGGGGGACCCGGACCAGTTGCTGATGTAGAACTGCGTGAGCTCGCGGAAGCTCATGGTGATGCCCATGAGCATCGGTATGAGGTGGACGAGGAGTTCGAGGAGCAGGGCGGGCAGGAGCAGCAGGTAGGGCAGTGCGATGCGGCGACGCCCGGAGCGGCGCGGTGCGGGCGCCCCTCCGGGTGTGGCCTTGCGCACCGCCGGCTCCTGCGTGGGAGTGACGACGGTATGGGTCATGGTGCTGTCGCCTACTTCTTCGGCATCTGCTGCTGAGCCTTGTTGAGCTCGGCCTTGACGGATTCTGTGGTGACGGGCTTGCCGGCCGCGGCTGCGGCGAACAGCTCCTTGACCGCGGTGCCGACGACCGTCTCGAACTGCGACTCCTCGGGAACCTGCGGGAGGGCGGTGGCGCTGGTGGCGAGGGTGTCGCGCAGGACCTTCAGGGAGGGGCTGTTGAACGCGGGGTCCTGCTGGGCGGTCTTGACCGACGGGATGGAGCCGTAGGCCTTGTTGAGGAGGATCTGTTCCTTGTCGCTGGTCATGAACTTCACGAACTTCAGGGAACCGTCGAGGTTCTTGGTGTTCTTGAAGACGGCCATGTTGATGCCGGCGACCATGGAGTTGGTCTGCGCACCCGTGCCGGGCGTGCCCGAGGGAACCGGGGCGGGGGCCACTCCCCACTCGTCCTCGTTCATGCCCTGGCTCTTGAACGTGGCAGAGGCGGTCTGCCACAGGACCATGCCGGTCTTGTCCTTGGCGAAGTCGCTCAGGGACTGGTTCTGGGCGTACTCGGCGTTGCCGGGAGCGACGATCTTCTGGGTGGCCATCAGGTCGACGTACTGCTTGACGGCGGCCACGGCGCCGTCGGAGGTGAAGTCGGCCTTGCCGTCGGCGGTGAAGAAGTCGGCGTTGTGCTGCTTGCCGAGGACGAACACCTGGTGGATGTTGTTGGACAGGTTGGAGCCCTCGACTCCGATGCCCCACTTGCCGTCCTTGCTGAGCTTCTTGCCGGCTGCGGCCACCTCGTCCCAGGTCGTCGGCGGCTTGGCTATGCCGGCGTCCTTGAACATCTTCTTGTTGTAGTAGAGGGCGTAGGCCATCGAGTACAGCGGGACGGCGGCCGGGTCCTGTCCCTGGACGCCGGTGGAACCGAGCGCGGAGTCGACGAAGCGGCTCTTGCCGCCGACGGAGTCGAAGTTCTTCGCGTCGAAGGGCAGCAGGGCTCCGCTGGACTGGAGGGACGCGCTCCAGGTGTTGCCGATGTTGAGGACGTCGGGACCCTGGCCGGAGGTGGTCGCGGTGAGGATCCGGTTGAGCAGGTCGGCCCAGGGCACGACCTCCAGCTTCACCTTGATCCCGGTCTCCTTCTCGAACTTGTCGAGTTCGGGCTGCAGGACCTTCTTGTCGACCTCGATGCTGGCGCCCTGGTTGGAAGCCCAGTACGTAAGCGTCTTGGGGTTCTCGTTGGATCCGGCTCCACCCGTGGATCCGCCGCAGGCGGCCGCTGTGAGGACGAGGGAGAGGGTGACAGCGCCAACGGCTGCGACTCTGATCTTGCGCATGGTCCTGGAGTCCCTTTCAGGGAGTCGGAAGCCAAGGAGGGTGGGCGATGCCCCGCGGTCGATCCCCCACCTAGCCTCTCGGCTTAATTTATGGTGTGAGTTAAACCTCGGGAGAAGGTCGCGTCAAGAGTCGTTGCGGCGGTATGTTGCACACAAGGCCTAAGGAAGAGGGTGTCCGGTGAGTGTGCGCAGCGGTCGTACGGTGCTTGACCTGCGGCGGGACAACCGCAGCGCCATATTGCAACGGTTGTATTTCGACGGCCCGTTGAGCCGCTTGGCGCTCGGCCCGCTCACGAGCCTGAGCTCGGGTTCCGTCAGCAACGTGGTGGCGGATCTGGTTGCCGAGGGCCTGGTGGAGGAGGCCGGCAGCGTGGACTCCGCCGGCGGCCGGCCGCGCACACTTCTGCGCATCCGCCAGACGAGCGGCTACATGATCGGTGTCGACATCGGCGAGACCCGGGTCCGGATCGAGCTCTTCGACCTGGCCCTCACCGAACTGGCGCGCAGGGAGAAGCCGCTCGCCACCAGCGGGCCGCGGAGGGAGGACCGTTACGACGTCACCGTCGTGATCGCCCACGTCCGTGACGGCATTGCGGAGGTCCTCCGGCAGGCGGGCATCGACGCTGGGCAGTTGCTGGGCGTCGGTGTGGGTGTCCCGGGCATCGTTGCCAGGGCACCGCAGGACGGCGCGACGGTCCACGGGCAGACGATCGGCTGGGACGCCGTGCCGCTGGAACGTCTGTTGCGCGAGTCGGTGGCGCTGCCCCCCTCGGTGCCGTTCTTCATCGACAACGGGGCCAAGACGCTCGGCCAGGCGGAGATGTGGTTCGGCGCCGGACGCGGAGCGAGCAGTGCCGTCGTCGTGCTCTTCGGCTCCGGCGTCGGGGCGTGCGTCGTCAGCGACGACCTGCGTTCCGGCCGGGCCGTCGAGTGGGGCCATCTGACCGTCCGCGTCCGGGGCCGCCGCTGCCGCTGCGGCGCCCTTGGCTGCCTGGAGGCCTACGCGGGAGCGGAAGCGCTGCTGGAGCGCTGGCGCGAGGCAGGCGGCTGTCCACCGGCCGGCGCGGACGAGGAATCCGCGCTGACCGCGGTCCTCGCCGCCGCCTACCCCACCGACCCGGAGGCGGAAGCCGACGCGACCGCGCTCGCCGTCCTGGAGGAGACCGCCGAGTACCTGGGCGCCGGATTCGCCGATCTGATCAATCTCTTCCAGCCTGAGCGGATCCTCGTCGGCGGATGGGCCGGCCTCCAGCTCGGTGCCCGGTTCCTCGACAGCGTCAAGACGTACGCCACGGCCTATGCCCTCTCCTACCCTGCGGCACATGTACGCATCGAACTCGGCACGCTCGGACCGGATGCCGTGACGGTCGGGGCGGCGATCCTGCCGCTCGCCGACTTCTTCGCTCGTGGGGGCCACCGGGCGCCCGTGGAGACCACCGATCCGGCGCCGGCGTGGAAGAGCACACTCCGGCAGCGGGCCGCGCACTGAGCACACCCCGGCACACGATTCTCCCCGCCTGGTGCCACGGGGGCAGCGGGCACACTCAGGGTGCCCCTTCACGCCCACGGCCCCCGTCGGCACCACCTCGTCCGGTCTCGCCTGACGGGCCGGAAAGATCCACACCGCCTGGGAGCGCGAACCGACGATGCCCGGTCGCTTCTGCTGAACGTGCCCGAGTCGATCAACCACCTCAGCGGCACGGCCGGGGCAAGGGGACGCGTGCCCGTCATTCAGCCCCATGCTCCTCCGCGGCACTCACACGGAGGGGAGCCTGCCATTCCATGGCTCCCGCAGAGCGACCCGCCATGAGCCGGAACTCCCCGGGTTCGGTGCTCCATGCCCCTTCCTCGGACGACCAGTGCCGCAATGCCCGCGGGGCCACGACCACTTCGGCCGTCACCGAGTGATCCGGGTCGGCGCGGACCGCCGCGTAACCGGCCAGCCACCGCGCGGGCCGTTCCACACCCGATCCGGGACGGGCCAAGTACACCTGGACGACCTCGCGCCCGCTGCGCTTCCCGGTGTTGCGCAAGGTCACCCGGACAGTGAACGGGGCTCCGGCCTCGATCTGCGCCGGTGCGTCCACGTGCTCGTACTCCCAGGTGGTGTATCCCAGGCCGTGTCCGAACCAGTAGGCGGGCCGCCGCTCTTCGCGGAGCCAGGCTCGGTAGCCGATGTGCAGACCTTCGGTGTAGTCGAGCCGACCGTCCACGGGACGGGTCTGCGTGACGGGCGCGTCGACGAGGGAGGCCGCCCAGGTCGTGGGAAGCCTGCCGCCCGGCTCACTGCGACCGAACAGGACGTCGGCCAGGCCGGCACCGGCTTCCTGGCCGGGAAACCAGGTGAGCAGCAGCGCGCCCACGCCGTCGCGCCAGGGGAGTTCGACGGGTCCCCCGCTGTTGACGACGGCGACGGTCCGGGGGTTGGCCGCGGCGACCGCGCGTACGAGCTCGTCCTGCCGGTACCCGAGTGCCAGGTCCCTGCGGTCGTCACCTTCCCTGCCACTGTGTTCGGCAGTGCCGACGACGACGATCACGGCGTCCGCGTCACGGGCCGCCGCCACGGCCTCTGCCAGCGCGGCCGACGGGTCACGCTCCGGCGGTGCGGCAGCTACGACGATGGCGCGGCCGGTTCCGGGGAGCAGTTCGCGGCGAGCCACGAGGTGGACGGTCCGGCCCTTGACCAGGTGCGTACGGACGGTGTGCAGGGGCGGGGTCACGTGCACGATCGCCGGATCATCGGTCTCGCACGGGTAGGTGTCATCGAGGACGGGGTTCCCGTCGACACCGAGCGTCACCCTGCCGAAGCCGCCGATACCGAAGGTCCACATGCCGGTCGTCCTGGGCCGGAGCAGTGCGCTGATCTCCACGGTGTGCGCGCCGGAAGGCAGATCCGGTTCGAGCTGCCTGCCCGACAAGCGGCGTACCGCGGACAGCTCTCGCCCTTCGGCGTCCAGGCAGCGCAGTAGTACACCCGGTTCATGCGACCGGGGGTCCGTGCACCTGTCGGTGTCCAGCGGCGAGGGCTGCATGACGAGCGAAGGGCCGGGGGCGTAGACCACACGGCCTCGTCCGCGTAGTTGCGCGCGGATGCCGTCGAGGGGTGTGACGACCGCGAAGGGGAAAACGCCGGCGCTGCCGTCTCCCTGCACTCGGGGCGATGCGGCGTGTTCGCCGATCACCGCCACCGTCGACAGGGCGCCGACGTCGAGCGGCAGGACGCCCTCGTTGCGCACCAGTACCGTTCCGGCCGCGACCGCGCGACGCAGCAGCTGCCGGGTCGCGTTGGTTCGCACCGCCGGACGACGGCGGCGCCCTTGGAGGGCGCCGACTCGTTCCGCAAGCCGGAGCACGCAGCGCACCTTGTCGTCGATGGCCGTTTCGGCGACCAGACCGTCGTCGACGGCCTGGACCAGATGCTGCGCCCAGGGGCTGTTCGGTCCTGGCATGGCCAGGTCGAGAGCGGCTCGGGCAGGTCCCTCGGCGGTGCGGACGGCGGCCCAGTCCGAGACGGCGACCCCGTCGAAGTTCCACTCCCCCTTGAGCGGTTCGGCCAGGAGGGGGTGGGCCGTCATCGTGGTGCCGTCGACGCTGTTGTAACCGGCCATGACCAGCCATACTCCGGCGTGGACGGCCGCTTCGAAGGGCGCAAGATAGACCTCGCGCAGGGTGCGGTCATCCATCCGGACGTCGGCGTGAAGCCGGTCGGTTTCGGAGTCATTGGCGACGAACCGTTTGGCTGTGGCGGCGATCCCCTGGTCCTGGATGCCCCTGATCAGCGCGGCACCGGTACGGGCTGTCAGTTCCGGGTCCTCCGAGTAGCACTCGAAGTGCCGGCCGCCCAGTGGTGTGCGATGCAGGTTCAGGTTGGGCGCCAGGACGACGTCGACGCCTTTGCGGATGGCCTCGGACGCGAGCAGACCCCCAAGGTCCCGCAGCAGCTGTTCGTCCCAGGACGCGCCGAGGGCCGAGGCGGAGGGCAGCAGGGCGGAGGTTCTCCGCTCGTCCCATGCTTCGCCCCGCACGCCCGCCGGTCCGTCGGAGAAGACCATCGGCCTGAGCCCTATCGTCTCCTCACCGGCTGTCCGCCATGTCGTGGAGCCGGTGAGCAGGCACACCTTCTGCGCCAGGTTCAGCTTCGCGATCAACCGGTCCAGCATGTCGTCACGCATCGCCACCACTTGCTTCTACCTTGAATTTCGCTCGACGGAACTTGCTGTTCCGGTCCTCTTCCCACCCCGCCCCTCGGCGGGCCGGAGAGGGAAGAGCGGGTACATCGAGGGCCCGGCCGCTCCCCGAAGCGGCCGGGCTGTGTGTCGGGACGGCCGGCCGGGTCAGGGCAGGCGGTACTCCGCGTTCAGTGCGGCGCCGCGCTGCGGCTGGTTCTGGTCGTAGCCGCGCGGGTCGCACTGCAGACCGCCCACGATGCAGTGGTCGACCATGGCCTTGAGGGTGCGCTCCTCCCACGCGTTGAAGAAGTCGTAGTGGAAGGAGTAGCCGCGCCCGCTGGCCAGGCGGACCTGGCTCATGTCGCCGTTGACCGGCCACGCCATCTTGAACTCGATCATCGGCAGGGCGACCGGGTGGGAGGCCGGGCACATGTTGTCGTTGGTGCCGGGCTTGACGACCGTGTACGCCATGTGGCTCTTGTGGTCGGGCGTGTCCAGGTGCAGGCCGTCCCAGCAACTGGGTGCCTGCATGCGCAGGTTGAGCTGTACGTCGGGCCGGCTCGGGCAGCTTGCCGGGATGTCGGTGTTGAAGAAGCTGTCACCGCACTCCCAGCCCTCGACGAAGCCCTTGTGCGCGCGGAACTCCTGGGCGGTCTGCATCGGGTTGCCGACGACGAACCGCAGCCCCTTGGGGAAGGGACGGACACTCCGGTAGTCCGTCACTCCCGCCTTGTAATAGATGACCTGCGGGCCCACCGGCAGGATCTTCTGCTCGCCCTTGTACAGCGAGGGCATCCAGTAGGCGGAGGCATCCGCCGGCGCCTTGCAGGTGGTGCTCCCGCCGTAGAGCGAAGCGGTGGTGCTGGCCGCGTTCGTGGAACGGTTGCCCATGAACGTGTGGTCGTGGGACTTGCCCGCCTGGCCCGGATACACGATCGGGTCGTCCGGGGCGGTGTGCGTGACCTCGCAGTTGGCCTGGAACTCGTGGAAGTAGGCCGGCGGCGGAGTGGCGGTGGACGGGGTGACACCGGTTACCTGTGGCACTGCGGGAATGTAGCCGTCCCCGTCGGCGTCGTCGCCCGACGCCTGGGTCGACGCGGCCATCTGATGCCCGGTGTGGTTGACGGCCGCGGCGACGGCGGGCGGGATGCCGACGGCCGGATCCGTGGCCGAGGCCATGGTGCCGACGCCGAGGACACTGGCGATGAGCGCTGTGCCGACGAGGAGTAGGGAGAGTCGCTTCGGACTCCATCTCATGGGGATCTCCTGCCCATGGGGGGTGGTTTCGCGCGTACGCGGAGACGACGCGCGAGTGGTGAGGTGGAAATGTGCGGTGGTGCCGAGGTGGCGGAGCCCAGCGGCGGGCCCCGCCACCCCCTCACGGGATTCGGCGTCGTCAGCTGTAGACGCCGAACTCGTGGAGGGAATAGCCCCACCCGGTGCCGCGTGCCGTCAGTTGCAGACGGACGTGACGGGCGGTGACGGTCAGGTCGATCGTGTCGATGTCCCCGTTACCCGTGGTGGTGGAGTAGGCGGGGCGCCACGTGGTGCCGTCGTCGGAGACCTGTACCTCGTAGGACTTGGCGTAGGCGGGGTCCCAGACCAGTTGCAGCGTGCGGATGGGCTTGGCCGCGCCGAGGTCCGCCTGGATCCACTGCGGGTCGCTCCAGTCGCTGGCCCAGCGCGTCGTGGCGTTCCCGTCCGTGGCCAGACCCGGGGCACAGGGGCAGTCGCCGTACTGGGCCTGGTAGGAGGAGGCGGAGGTGGGCCGGTTCAGGGCGATGTTGGTGCCGGACACGGGCGGCGCGACGACCTTGACGGACTTGGTCTCGATGCCGGCGTTGCCGTGTCCGTCCTCGGCCTGGATGTAGACCTTCCAGACCCCGAGCTTGTCGGGGGCGGTGACGGCGAAGGTGCCGTCACCGGTGGAGCGCCACTGGGCCTCGACGAGCCGCTTGTCGCCGTTGGCGTAGTTCCCGCTGAGGAAGATCTTGGGCGTGACCTTGTCGCCGTCGGGGTCCCGGATGTCGGCGCGTACCGTGAACTCACGGCCCGCCGGGGCCGCGGAGGCCGGGGTGACGGCCATGTTCGTGATGACGGGCGGAGTGTTGTCGCCCGCGGCGGAGCCCGTGTACGCCTTCTTCACGGCGTAGTAGGACAGGCGCTTCAGCCCGTCGGGCACCAGGTTGAACCAGACACCGCCGAAGTCGTGTTCGAGGCCGTAGTGGAAGAGGGTGGCACCGAGCGCGACACCCTGATGGCCGGTGATACAGCCCCAGGCCTTGGTGTATCCGTCGGCCTTCTGCACGTCGGTGGGCTCGTCCGGGATGCCGTTGGCGTCGTCGGGGACCTCCCACTCGCCGGCGGGCCCGCCCTCGGTGATGATGTAGGGCTTGTTGTAGTTGCCGTCGACCCAGTCCTGGCGCACCTTGCAGAGGTTGCCGTAGGAGTTCATCGAGTACAGGTCGAGGTCGGGGGCATTGCGCTTGTAGTACGGCCACGCACCGGTCCAGGCGTCGGTCGACGTGACGGGGTGGTCCGGGTCGATGGTGTGGATCTTCTTGGCGACGTCGTTGACGAACGAGGTGTAGGCGTTGCGCTGGGCCTCCAGCTCGGTGCCGCCGTAGCAGTTCTGCAGACCGAGGACGGACTCGTTGCCCACGTTCCACATGAGGGTCGCCGGGTGGGACTTGTAGGTGTCGACCCACTTGGCGAATTCGGTGAGCATGTTGTTCTTGTACGTCGTGTCGGTGACGTAGTTGACGCACCCTCCGGCGCCGGGGCCACCGCCGGGCTGCAGCCAGAAACCGTTGATGATCTTGAGCCCCTGGGCGGCAGCGGCGTCGAGGAGCGGCTTCGTCGAGCCGTCGGTGCCCCAGGTGCGGATGGTGTTGGCGCCCATGGACTTGATGTCGGGCAGGTATCTGGGGGCGTCGGCGACGGACGGGCCCCAGGTGAGACCCTTGACCGTGTACGGCTGGCCTCCGACGGTCAACTGCCAGTTGCCCTGGGAGCCGGTCACCTTGACCGCACCACCAGGAGACGGATTGGTTCCGCCGCCGTCACTGCCGTAGACCTGGAACTCCCAAAGGGAGTACCCGTAGCCGTTGGCGCGTGTGACTCCCTGCATGCGGACGTAACGGCCCGAGCCGGAGACGGCGATCTCGTCCGTGCCGCCGTCGCTGCCGGTGACGGCCTTGAGGGTGTGCCAGTCGGTGCCGTTGTCGGATGCCTGGATCTCGTAGTTCTTGCCGTAGGCGGCTTCCCAGGTCAGGACGACGCGGCTCAGGTTCTTGCTCGCCCCGAGGTCGACCTGGAGCCACTCGCCGTCACGGCGGTCGCTCGACCAGCGGGTGCCGCTCAGATTGCCGTCGACGGCGGCTCCCGCAGCGTACGCCTCGCCTTCCTGCGAGGAGGCCGTGGCCGCCTTGCCCTGGGAGAGAAGCGTCTCCGCCGCCTGCGCCTGCGAGGACAGGCCCACAGTGAGCGAGGACGCCAGCAGGGTGCCGAGTACCGCGAGAGACATCCCGGTGCGGCGTCTGGAAGGAGTGAGTACGGACGGTGGTCTGGACACGTGTGCTCCTGGCTGATTCATGACGCCGGGTGCAGACCGGTTGCTGAAGGGACTGCGTCCGGCGTCTGTTGTGAGGGGGAAACACGGTGCTGCGGTGCGGGCCCTTCCGGGCCGGGCCGCGGGGACCAGAAATCCCGGCCCGGAAGGGAATCGGAGGCCTCATCGCCGGACGGCGTGAAGCGGGCGGCGACTTAGGGGTACGAGACGACCGTGGACGGAACCGTGGAGGTGCCGGCGGGCACGGTCGAGGCTCCGGTGTCGTTGATGACGTGCTCGTAGTGGCCGTTGCCGCCGAGTGAGACGGTCAGAAGGCTGTGCAACTTCACTCCCGGCTTGACCGGGGCCTTGAAGCCGTGGTCCTGGCGGATGTTCGGGTCGACGTTGTAGTTGCAGTAGCTGCCGAGCCCCCACGCCTCATGGGTGTTCACCGAGTCATCGACGCGGTAGGCGGCGTAGCCCTTGGTGGTGCCGTTCTGGATGGCCGCCTGGTTCGGGGCGTCGTACGCCTTCTCGTTCTGGTAGAAGACCGTCCGGCCACGCTCGCCGTACCACTCGACGTCGTACTTGTTGAAGTGTTCGACGAACAGACCGGTGGCGAGCACGTCGTCGCCGTTCACGCGGACGCCGTAGTCGGCGCGGTTGGTCTCCCAGCCGACGCCGTCTCCGTGGTCCGCGCGCCAGACCCAGGTGTGGTCGATGATCGCGTCGTCGCTGTTGACGACCACGCTGGTGGTGGCCTTGCCTGCGCCTGCGCCGCCGACGCGGATGTACACGTCCTGCACGGTCGTCGGGTTGGCGGCGTGGTCGGTCGAGGAGTTCTGCGGGCCGAGCTCCAGCAGCGTCGGGGAGTTGACCGGACCGGCGTCGATCAGGAAGCCTGCCAGCCTCACTCCGTCGACATCGGCCACCTTCATCGCCGTCACACCGTTGTCCGGGATGATCGTGGCGAGACCCAGGCCGAGGACGATGGTGTTCGCCCTGTTGATGTTGATCGTCTGGTCGACGTGGTAGACGCCCGGGGTGAACAGCAGGTTCAGGCCCTGGGCCAGTGCCTGGTTGATCGTGGCGGCCGTCGTGCCCGCCTTGACCACGAAGAACTTGCTCAGCGGGATCGACTCACCCTGCGGGGTGCCGTTCGCCCACGTCGTGCCCCGGGCGTTGGTCCGCTTGGCGGGCGCGAACACCTTGTACTCGCTGCCGTCCAGGTAGAGGTAGGGCTTCTCGCGCGAGACCGGAGTGGTGTCGAGCGTGGTGTAGCGGGGCTCGGGGAAACCGGTGGCGGGAGCACCCTCGACACCGGAGAAGGTCTGGTTCCAGACGGAGTTGGACCAGCCGCCGATCGAGCTGTCGCGGGTGTACCACTGCTGCTGCGAATAGTTGCCGACCTGGCCGTCGACCTTGGAGTCGGCGATGTAGCCGCCGCTGGCCCAGCCGTAGCCGGCGGGCGCGAGGCTGAGGTCGCCCTTGACGTGCATACGCCGGAAGGAGGACGCCTGGGAGACGGCCCAGCGGTCGGTCCCGCTGACCGGGTTGACGGTCAGGCCCTCCACGCCGCGCCAGAAGTTCTGGGTGGCGTTGCCGTTGAACCAGCCGGCGTCGACGGTCACATCACCGTTGATGGTCGTGTCGCCGGGCTTGAGCCCCAGCCCCGCGATCTGGGTGTAGAAGCCGACCTGCGCGTTGAGATTGTTGTACGTCCCCGGCTTGAACAGGAACGCGTGGCGGCCGGATCCGAACTGTGCCGACTCCTGCTGCTTGAACACCTCGTCCAGTCGGCCCTGGATGTCCGGGGTCGACGGATCGATGATGTGGACGTTGGGCCCCAGGTCTCCGCCGCCTGGGAGGGCCGGTCCCCCGCTGTCGCCGCCGTACACCTGGAACTCCCAGAGGGAGTAGCCGTATCCGGTCGCTCGCGTCACACCTTGCATGCGTACGTACCGGGCCGTTCCGGAGACGGCGACGGTCTCGGTTCCGCCCGCTCCGGTCGTGGTCGAGTAGGCGGTCGACCACGTGGTGCCGTCCGTCGACAGTTCGATCCGGTAGGACTTGGCGTATGCCGCCTCCCACCTCAGCACGACCTGGCTGAGCGCGACCTGGCTGCCCAGGTCCACCTGCAGCCACTGCGCGTCGGAGGCGGCGCTCGACCAACGCGTCCCGAGATCCCCGTCGACCGCGCCGGTGGCCGCCGTCCCGTAGTGCTCCTGGCTGGACGCCGTGACCGTCTTGCCCTGAGACAGGAGCGTGGGGGCGGCCTGCGCCGATGTCGCCGGCACAACCGAGAGAAGGGTGGCGGCCAGCGCGGTGACAACAGCACCCGTGAGACCACGCCGCACCCGCACGCGGGCGGGTGGTGGAGCAGTCGCGGGCATACCGAATAGGGACATAGGGAGTCTCCTTGAAAGTGCGAAGCGCGAGGGAGAGCGCTCTCCCGTACGATGCCGCCCCAGCCGTGCGGGGTCAATAACCCTGACGGGACTTTCCTTCCGCCTTGAGTTAACCCTTGGTTTTCATTACGGGCGGCCGCCCGTGCTCCGGCCACGCCGCGCGGCAGAGGTGTCGTAGCGGAACATGCCGATGGCGTGACGCCCGCGCGGCGGCCGAACTGACAACGGATCAGGGGGTGCGAGGAACCTGGCAGTTCACCGGTTGCCGCTCGGCGAACATCGCCTACTCGGGTCGGACTCGGACAGGTCGGTGCCGGAAAGCCGCCACCTCCGCCGCGAACACGCAACCGGGCTACCGGACCGCTGGGCTACGGGGCTACGGGGCTACGGGGCTACGGGGCTAGGGTCTGCTTGAAAGTGGATCTTGGCCTGAGACGATCATCGGGTGGGACGAGGAGATCTGACTGAGAGGCAATGAGCTCCTCTGGAGCCGCTGTTGCCGACTGCGCGGAAGCGCTGCCGGCCGGCGGAGTGGACACGACGCGATCAGATCAACGCGATCCGGTGGCGTACGCGGACAGGCGCGCCATGGCGTCACATACCCGAGCGGTACGGGCCGTGGGAGTCCGCGTACAGCCTGTTCCGGCGCTGGCAGCGCGACGGCTCCTGGGCGCGTGTACTGGAGCAGTTGCAGGCCCACGCGGACGCGGCAGGGCTGATCACGTGGGACGTGACTGTCGACTCCACAGTCTGCCGCGCGCACCAGCATGCGGCCGGGGCCCGGAAAGAGGGGATCTGCAGCGCGAACCGCCCGGCGGCCTCGCCACCGAACGGGACGACCACGCGCTCGGACGATCCCGCGGTGGGCTGACGACGGAGATTCACCTGGCGGTCGAGCAGGACCAGCGTCCGCTCGTCCTGCTGATCACCGCCGGACAACGTGGCGACTCACTCCAATTCACGAACCTCCTCGATGCGATCCGCGTCCCGAAAATCGGTCCGGGAAGGCCGCGCAGCCGCCCGGGGCGGGTACGCGGCGACAAGGCCTACTCCTCCCCGCTGCTGCGACGGCGCGGTATCGCTTGCACCATCCCCGAGCCTGCCGACCAGATCCGTAACCGCAAACTGCGCGGCTCGGCCGGCGGACGTCCGCCGACCTTCGACCGCAAGGGCTACAAGGCCCGGCACGCCGTCGAATGCGGCATCAACCGCTTGAAGAGGAACCGCGCCGTTGCGACCCGGTGCGACAAGCTTGCTGTCCGCTACCAGGCCGCTGTAACCATCGCTGCCATCGGCGAATGGCTCTGACCAGGATCACCTGGCGACAATGCCCCTGACCCGAGAGACACCGACGTCTACTCCACTTGGCGACTCGCTCGCAGTATTTCCTCCACAATCCGCTTTGCGTCAGGTCGAAGGGACGCGAGCAGAGCTTCAGGGCACCCGCCGTCCCGGGCCAGAATCCGACCCAAGGACTCCGCTGCCGAGTCAAGCACAAGCTCGTCCTCGACCGGCGAACTGGCCACCTCAACCAGCGCCTTCACCACGTGCTCACCCGAGTACGCCTCAAGGTCCATCGCGGCATCATCGCGCTCGTCGATACGAGCAGCCCTGTCCAGCAGAACCGAAATCAACCCCTCCGGCTGTGGCACAACCACGCTTCCCTCCTCGCGGAATGCTGCCACCAGCATCCACACATCAGACGCCTTGGTCGAACGAGACCCCGACGGTAGGCGCAGGCGCAAAGAGGACCGGCCGCGTACAAGGTGATCGATGCTCTCATAGGCGTGCCCCGTGACACTTCGGATGCTGGCGGGTGGACTCCCGATAGATTCGCTCCCGGGGACGGACTGCCGTTTCCATCGTCGCCCCCGGCAATGGGACACGACTTTCAAACACGCCCTAGCCGCCGGCGGCGAGCAACGTCAGACATGGTGAGCAGCCCGTGCAAGAACGTGCCGAGTGGGTCGGGCACGGCCCTTGCTCCTCCCCTCGGGCTCGAAGTCGCTGCAGGCGGCGATTCGCATAACGGCCGTGCCGACCTCCGCCGGAGTCAGCACCCCGGCCATGATGCAAGGCGGTCAGCACGGTGATCCGCCTCCCTGTACCGGAGGCCAGGCACGCTCGCCGCCCCCGCCGAGCCGGTCTGCCGCCCGGTCCCCCGCAGGTCGCTCCGGCGACACGAATGCACTTTGGGGGGATTAGGCTGACCGCGACGCCGGAACAGACCGGACTGGGGCTGCAAGACGGCGTTGTCCAGACGCTCCGGCCGTGATGAAGGACGATGGAAGTCCCCCGCGCCGGACACGCCGCGCGCGATCGTGTAGGACACTCGAAGTCCCGACCTGGAGGACGAGCATGAGCGCCCAGCCCGAGACCCCGCGAGACCGCCGGATCCCTGGCATTCCGCACACGATCAATGCCATCGCAGACGCCCTCGACGGTACTGACAGCGCCCGTTTCAAATCGGAAGTACTTGCCGCGGAGGAAGCAGCCGTACCCGGGGTGATGCGCCGCTGGTGGAAGACAGCCATGATCAGCCGTGCCCCTGGTGCCGCACGCAGTCGAATGAACGCGGAGAGTGGGCAGTCCTTGCTTTCCGTGGACGATCTCATCGCCCGCATCGACGCCGCATGAGCTGGAGCGTCTGGACCGAGGAGATCCCTGCGCAGACCGTCCTGGACATGCCTGCGGACCTACGGGGGAAAACAGGAAACTTCCTGAGGGCACTGGCGATCGAGGTGGGAGGTGCGCTCGATCTCGGGCGGCGCCCGCCAGGCGACCCGATGGACGACATCGGTGTGCGGTACTCCCTCGAAGTACCCGAAGAGCCTGTCATCGTGGAGTACATGATCATGCGAGACGCGAAAGAGATCCGCGTTCCCGTCCTCGTCTGGTTCTTCTAACTGATCGTTCAAAAATGGGTTGAGCCCAAGGTCCTGCGCCTGGTGATCTTGGTCGGCAGTCTGTGCGGGTGCGTGCTGATCTTGTTCAGACCGCCTTCGGGCGCGTCTGGCTTCGCGACCGGACCTGCTTGACCTGGACGACTGCGCCATCAACACTTCACATGCCCGGGCCCTCAAGGGGGATCACGTCGGCCCCTCGCCTGCAGACTGCTCCGCATCCGCTACGAGCGACGCGCAGACCGTCATCATCGGGGCCTCCTCGAATTGGCCTGCAGCGTGATCTGCCTGCGAAGACTCCAGCACAATCGCCGCTCGCCGGGTCAGTAGCGAAGGCGTGCCTCGGACCCGTCGATACGCATCGTGCAGTTCCTGAAGACCTGCAGCAAAGCTTGCTCGCCGCCGACCGGAGCCAGCGTGAGCTCCAGGTCCCGCAACGGCTTCACCACCGCGACGGTGCGAGAGCCATCCGGGTCCGGGCCCCGGAGGGCCGCCCATGCTTCGAACAAGGCCCTCACGCTCTCCCAGCCCGGCCCCGGAGTGAAGCGGGCCAAAAGGAACGGCTGGTCAGATCCGTACTCGCTGAGCTCACCGATCAACACGTTCCCCTGCAAGAGCTGCCACTGCGTCACGCCTCGCCCCCGCTCTCAGCCACCAGGTCGCAGTCACATCCTCGCAGTACACAACTGTCTGGCCAAGGACGTCATTCTGAAACGATCAGCAGATCGACTCCCAGAGCGGAGAGCGGCGGGATCTCAGGGCTCGCAGCAGTTGCTGTGAGCTGGGGCCGGCTGAGGGGGTCTACACGCAACGGGCAGTGGCGAGCCCTCGTCCGTGCTGTGTTCGGCTGGGTGGGAGGGCGGCTCTCTCAGTGGAGAGAGTTCAGCAAGTCGCGCTAATTGGACACCTATTGATCTGTTTCATCCCTTCAAATCGGTTGGCATTCCGGTGCGGAATATCGGAGGTTCAGCCCTGACTCCCCGATGCGCCACAGGGCTGGAGAGATGGCAAGCAGATGACTTTCAGAGACAAGGACCCGAAGCCGGGGCGCGGGAGACGCCCGGCGGCGCTTGCCGCGGTGACGGCCCTGCCCGCGGCTCCGCCGGCAGGGCCGGGCGCGACCGGGACCGTGCAAGCGGCAGCGGTGGACGCGGGCTCGTGGTATGAGCTGATCAACCACGGCAGCGGCAAGGCGCTGGAGATATCCGGCGCAAGTATCGCTGAGGGAACCGCCGTTCGGCAGTGGACCCGCACCGGCGGTGCCCATCAGCGGTTCCAGTTCGTCGACTCGGGCGACGGCTACTACCGGCTGAAGGCCCAGCACTCG
Source organism: Streptomyces sp. NPDC005761 (assembly GCF_040630635.1). Taxonomy (NCBI): domain Bacteria; kingdom Bacillati; phylum Actinomycetota; class Actinomycetes; order Kitasatosporales; family Streptomycetaceae; genus Streptomyces; species Streptomyces sp. NPDC005761. The sequence continues at coordinate 105,929 of NZ_JBEXXX010000025.1, forward strand.
GGCAAGGTGCTCGACGTCCACGGCTGGTCCGGCGCCGACCACGCGAACATCGTGCAGTGGGGCGATACCAACGGCTCGAACCAGCAGTTCCGACTGGAGGACTCGGCGGACGGTTACGTCCGTCTGATCAACCGCAACAGCGGCAAGGCCGTCGAGGTCCGGAACGCTGCCACCACGGACGGCGCCGAGGTCGTGCAGTTCACCGACTGGGGCGGCGCCAACCAGCAGTGGCAACTGGTGCCCGTGCAGAGCGTCTCGGAGCAGGTGCACACCGCAGGGCGGGTCAAGGACCTCGGCAAGACGGTGCAGTTCAGCTGGCCCGGGGTGTACTTCGAGGGCCGCTTCCGCGGGACCGGCCTCGGGGTGCTGATCGACTGCGCAGCCGCCGACTACGACGTCCAGGTCGACGGGGCCACCGTCGCTACCCTGGTCACACCCGGCGACAGCACGCACTGGATCAACGGCCTGCGGGACGGCGAGCACACGGTCCGGGTCGTCAAACGCAACGACAGCCCGGGGAGCATCAGCACGTTCGGAGGCTTCGTCGCCGCGCCCGGCGGCGCCGTACTGAGCAAGCCGGCGCCCCGGGACCGCCAGATCGAGTTCATCGGGGATTCCCTCACGGTGGGCTACGGCAACGTCTCGGGCACCCGCGAATGCAATCCGGCGCAGCTCAAGCGGAACACCAACGCCGACGTGAGCCATGGGGCCCTCACCGCCCGGCAGCTGAACGCCGACTACCAGATCAACGGCCTCTCCGGCCTCGGCATGGTGCGCAACGTCGCCGGCATCTGCCCGGAGCTCACGTACCGGACCTACTACGACCGCGCCCTGCTGAACGTGGACGGCGACGTCTGGGAGAACCCGGCGACGTGGCGCCCCCAGATCGTGGTGGTCAACCTCGGCTCCAACGACTTCTCCGACCTCACCCCGGGTGAAACTTGGACGCCCGACAGCCTCGCGGCCGCCTACCGCACCGCCTACGAGGAGTTCCTCCGGGAACTGCGGACGCGCTACGGTGCCGACACCACCCTCGTGGCAGTTGGCTTCGACAGGAACGCCGAGCAGGTGCGGCAGGTGGTCGAGGCGCGCAACGACGCCGGCGACGGCGGGGTCCACTACTGGTTCCTCGATCAGTCCGGCCTGGACTTCCTCGGATGTGACGGGCACACCTCGGCTCACGACGACCGGGTGATCGCCGACCGGCTTGCCCCGTTCCTCAGCAGCCTGCCGACAGGGTGGTGAGGGATATTCATCACGCGTGAACCGGGCCAGGGACTGCCGCCCCCAGCCGTCCGGCTTGCTGGAAGGCGATCGCGCATGTGCACCACACAGCTGGAGTGCTGGCCCATGTGTCCGACCAGGACCTCACCCAGCTGCTGGTGCGGTGGACGGAGTCCTTCGCCAGGTCGCGGGCCTGCTGGAGGACGCCTGGAACCCGCATCCGCTGGAATGCGACACGATGATCGTGCGCCGGCAACGACTCGTCGACGTAAAACCAGGCCGCGCAGGCACGGAACACGGCCCGGGCCCACTGTTCGCGCTGCTGACCGAGCCGGGGCAGGACGAGATCCTGAATCGGATTTGCCCAGGCAAGGTGCCCCGCCTGACGGCAGCCGACGTGGCGTACTGGCACCGCAAGAGCGGCGGCGGGCTGCACCCGGACACCTACGTCTGGGCAGCCAGAACACAACGCCACCCGGTCGCACCCCTCGTCCACGAGTGGCGCAACGTCAAAAGAGGGTGGTCTCGTCGCGCCCCGAGAGGCAGGATCGCTCCTGTGATGCGTCATCCCCACGAGGATCCCGATCTGCTGGCCCTGGTTCGGCGCTTTGTCACGCCCGAGCGGCGCTACATGAAGCTCAGCGGCAACTTGCTGCGCATCCAGGGGCCTGAGTACGACCGATTGCTGCGACGGCTGAGCGAGGACGCAGGAGTCATCACCGCAAGCGAGATCGCCACCCTCCTTGCGGGCGGGTGGCGCGAGCGGAGAACTGCGGCGTGGCTCGTGGCTGTCTCCCGCCGGACCGAGTTCCGTGAGCGCCTCGGGGAACTCCTGCTGGCCAGCGAGGTCTGCTGTGCCGGCCCGGCCTACTGCGTAGCCCTGGCCAGTTTCGGAACGCCGCGCGACGCTGATCTGCTGGTTGCCTACCTCGACCACTACCTTCGCCGCCCCGACCTTGCATACGATCAGCCCGTGGGCATGGGCGCTCTCTTGTTCGTCGACCTGAACCTCAAAGGCGAACGAGCTGCCCGGTTCCTGGCACCCGGCGCCCTGTGGCAACAGTGGCTCCAGGGTGCACCTCACATGCAGGACACCACGGACCCCGCCTCCTACTTGAGCCTCATTCGCCGGCTTTGTGCCTTCGTCGAAGAGTGTGTCAACCCGAGTCGACCCGCGGTGGACGCCAAGGGCGACGAGTCGTCGTTGATACAGCGCCGAAACTGCTGAACTGGGTCGTCGTCCTCCAGGACCGGCCCGGCTTCCAGCAGCGTTCGGCCCAGATGGAGGCGACCAGAACCGGGCTGCTCTGTACGACGTCGCCGGCGCGCTGGGCATGTGGACGATTCCGAGCGCCTCGGCGCCTAGGTCGGCGTGCCGGGAGTGTCCGGAGCTGATTCTGCGCAGAGTAACCGCTGTTGGACGAAGTGGGCACGGCTCGCGCCCCTCCGCCGGTAGCGAAGCAGCATGATCACTGAGCCCTCAGTCACGGCCGGCCGGGGGATGCCGTCGGCGGCGACCACGAAGCGGGAGGGACGGCGGCGTTGCGGTGCTCTGGTCCCGGTACTTGTCCAGCGGATAGTGTGATCGCCGGGGCAAAGCGGCTGACTCGGTTGACGGCCACCGGTGTTGAATGCCGGCGCCGGGGGGAGAGCTCATGGCTGGTTGGTGGCGAAGAGAGTCCGCGCGGGAGAAGAACGTGCCGGAGGCGGACACGCCGGAGTTCTTGGCCGGGTCGGCACACGGGACGCTGCCTGCGCATATTGACGGACCCGGCGGGCGGCGGGCGGTGACGCTCGCCGTGCACGACGACGGGGTGGTGCTGACCGACGGCGATGAGCGCCGCACCTATGGGTGGTCGGAGGTCGCCCATGTGTGGCGCGCCAACGACATGGACGGCGAAGCAGCCGACGGTTCGATGATCACGAAGTGGCTGCACGAACTGCTGCTGGAGTTCACCGACGGCACGGTCGTGAACTCACTCCTGGCCGACCCGCCCGTCGTCACGCCGGAGGCCGCCTTCCGCACCGGCCGGTTGTCATCCTCGCCGCCCTCTGTCATCGCGCCGGTGATGCAACGCGTCAACGCACCGGTGACCGAACTGCATCTCGCCAGGGCGAAGGCGGCACTCGCGGCCGGCGGCCAGGTGGAGTTCGGCCCACTGACCGCCACGGCGGACGGGCTGCACCATGACGGCAGGAAGATCCCCTGGCACACCATCACCTCATGCCGCTACGCCTTCGTCATCTTCCACGAGGACGAGGACGAACTGGGCGCGATGCTCCGCATGGAGTACGAGGTCGACGGCGGCGCGAACGGGTTCCCGTTCGCCTGGCTGCGGATACCGGCGCTCGACGTCCCCGACCTGGATGTCCTGGTACGACTCGCCGACGAGAACCGCACCTGAGCAGCAGCGGCCTCCGCCGCGCACAACTCCCACCGGCTCACCCGTCCTCCCGGCACACCCCCGGCTCGTGCCGGTCGTAACCGCACAGGGTTGTCCGAAGGTCGCACACCTCATCCGGTGCGATGGATTCGAGGTGGCGCACGCCGTGAGGTGATGCACCCACCCGCATGGCGGCCTGGACAACCATCCGACGAAGGGGGTGCGGCCCCGGTCCTCGTCGCCCCGAAGGCGGAGATCGAGCGCCGCTGGGGCATCATCGATCTGATCGACATCCTCAAGGAGGCCGAGTTCGCCACCGGTTTCACCGGCGAGTTCACGTCGGTCGCCAGCGGGAGGCGGTCCCGAAGGCGGTACTGCGGCGCCGGCTACTGCTGGTGCTGTTCGCGCTGGGGACGAACATGGGCATCAAGCGGGTCGCGCTCACCGGCAAGCATGGCGAGAGCGAGGCCTTCCTGCTCCGGGTCGGGCACCTGTTCGTCAACCGGACCACCCTGCGCTCGGCGCTGGGACGGCTGGTCAACGCCACCTTCGCCGCCCGCGATCAGGCGTGGTGGGGCGAGGGCACCGCCTGCGCGAGCGATGCGAAGAAGTTCGGTTCCTGCTCAAGCAATTTCATGACCGGGTGGCACCAGCGGTACCGCGGACCCGGAGTGATGATCTACTGGCGCGTCGAGAAGAAATCGCTGTGCGTCTACAGCCGGCTCAAGTCCTGCTCGGCCTCCGAGGTCGCCGCGATGATCGAGGGCGTGCTGCGGCACTGCACGGACGTGGAGGATCGACCGGCAGTACACCGGCGAGGACAAAGGGCGGAAGCGGCTCACCGACGCCGACCGGTGTGCAACGTCCCCGCTGGTCTGGCCTCACGTGAACCCATACGGCCGGTTCGAGCTCGACATGAACTACCGGCTCGACCTGGCCCTCGGGGCGTCAGTGCCCGGCCCACGCGCCGCGCCGTATGCGGAGGCCGGGAAGCCAGCAGCAGACGGTACGGCCGAATCGGCACCATGAGGGCGAAGGACGAGACCCACGAACTCCTCACCGGGAGCGAGGTGAACCCCTGTCCGAAGGACCCGATGCCCTCACACTCCTGCTCGGGTTGTCGGCAGCAGGAAGCTGCGGCGTTCGTCGTCGGTGAGCCGGCGGAAGACCCGGGACCGGGCGAGTCTGAGCAGGCTGTCCATATCGGTGGCGGGTTCCCAGATTCTCACGCTGCGGTCTCGGGAGACAGTGGCCAGGTATGAGCCGTCCGGATGCCATGCCAGACCATTGACCTGGTCGTCGTGGACCCCGATGACGGTCAGCTCTCGGCCGTCGTCGGGGTCCCAGAGCCGTACGGTGCGGTCCCAGGACACGGTGGCCAGGTGTCGCCCGTCAGGTGACCAGGCGACGCCTTGAACGCGTTCCTGGTGCCCGGTCATGGTCACGAGCTCGTCACCGCTGAAGGGGTCCCAGAGGCGAACGGTGCGATCCCGGGAGCCGCTGGCGAGACGACGGCCATCAGGTGACCAGGCGACGCGCCACGCGTAGTCCGTGTGCCCGTGCAGGGTCGTCACGGCCGTTCCCCGGCGGATGTCCCAGACACAGAGCGCCTTGTCGGTCGACGAGGTGGCGAGGTAGCGGCTGTCGGGAGACCATGCGGCCCCACCTATCCAGTACCTGGCCCCGCGGAGCACGGTGAGTTCGGTGCCGTCCGAGACATTCCAGATACGGGTGGTGCTGTCGCGCGATGACGTGGCGATCCGGGTGCCGTCAGGGGACCAGGAGACCGTCGTGAGTTCCTCGCCGTGGCCGCGCAGTACGGCGAGCTGCGTCCGGCCGCGTACGTCCCAGATCCGGGCAGCGGCGCCGCTGGAGACGGTGACCAGCCGCTCGCCATCGGGGGACCACGCCAGGTCGGACACGGCACCTTCGTGTCTCAGCGTGGCCACCGCAGAGTTCTGTGCGACGTCCCAGATCACGGCCGTGCCGTCCTGGGACGCGGTGGCGAGGCGGGTGCCGTCGGGCGACCAGGAGACGTTCTGGACCGAGTCATCGTGGCCGAGCAGGGTGCCGGTCCGGCTGCCGCGCCGAGTGGCGTCCCATAGGGCCACGGTCCGATCGCGGGAGACGGTGGCGATACGTCGGCCGTGCCAGGCGATGCCGTGGACGCTGTCGGTGTGGCCGATCAGCAGGGATTCCTCATTTGTGTCTGTGTCCCAGACGCGAACGGTGCAGTCGTCGTCTCCGACGGCGATGTGGCGGCCGTCAGGGGACCACGTCACGCAGTTCAGCGGTGTCAGCGAGGTGAGCTTCCGGGCCTGCGGCTCGTTCCCCTCTTCCTCTGCTTCGGCGATGTTCCAGACCAGCGCCGTGCGGTCCTCCGACACCGAGGCGAGACGGCAGCCGTCGGGAGACCAGGCAACGGCCGAGACACTGGCCCGGTGCCCGGTCAGCTCGGTGGTACGCCCGCCTGATGTCAGGGACCAGACGCGCACCGTGCCGTCGTCCGACGCGCTGGCAAGTTGCCGTCGGCCGGGTGACCAGGCCAGGTCCCACACCGGCAGCTCGTGGCCGGTCAGCACGGTCAGTTCGGCATGCGTCTCCGCGTCCCAGATCCGTACGGTACGGTCGCTGCTCGCCGTGGCGATCCGGTCGCCGTCCGGTGACCACGCGAGAGCCCCCACGCTGTCGCCATGACCGGTGAGTACGCCCGTTTCGGCCCAGGTCTCGGCGTCCCAGATGGTGACGCTGCGGTCCCGCGAGCCGCCGGCCAGCCACTTCCCGTCCGGTGACCAGGCCACGGCATACACCCTGTCGCCGTGGCGGCGGGTGAGGACCACGGGGTCCCCGGCCTCCCGGGCGTCCCAGATCCGGACCGTGCCGTCGTCCGACGCGGTCGCCAGTCGCGACCCGTCGGGAGACCAGGCAACAGCGTTGACGTCCTGTTCGTGACCGCGGAAGACTGCACGCCGCCGGGAGGCACCCAGAGCGGTGTGCAGCGCCTGTTGGGCCGCCGAGGTGGGCGCGCACTCCTCGATGGCGGCGAGCGCCGCAAGGATCGCCAGCTCCGGGTCACGTTCGGCGCTTTCCAGAGCCCGGTGGGCGACCGCGTCGGCGACACGTTCCATGGAGGCTCTGTCCTGGCGGATGGAGCGTTCCAGAAAGGCGGCGACGAGCGGGACGCCGGTGAGGGCTTCGGACGCCTCGCCCGACCATTCGCGTGCGACAGCCAGCCGTTCGCCACTCAGCAGATAGGCGTCCTGCCGGCCCGAGCGTTCCCAGTCCTGTGCCCACCTTTCCAGCTCCGTACGGCGCCGCAGCTTGTCCGTACTGGCAGCGACAGCTTGACGCAGCGGAGCCCACTGCCGGAAGAGCGCCTCATGGGCGACGTCCAGCACGGCATTGTCGCTGGTGAGCAGGCGTCCGGTGACGAACGCATCGGTCACGGTGCGCTCTTCGGGCGTGAGGTCGTCGCGGTGCACGCGGCGGCGGGTCGGTTCGCCGTGCTCCATGGTCACGAATTTCAGCAGTGTGGAGAGCACAGGCGTGTCCGCGTCGGCCGTACGCAAGTCGGCGGTGATCCGGTCCGCGTGGTCGGACAGTGCCCCGGCGACCCCGCCCAGGCGACGGTAGTCGTCCTCCGTCACCGTCCCACCGGAGCCGACCCTCAGGAAGAGTTCCTGAAGGGTGTACGCCAACAACGGCAGTGCGTCCCCGCCTCCGGTGTCGTCCACCATCCGTGCCACGACCCCGGGAGCGAAGCTCAGGCCCGCCTGTTCCGCGGGTCTCTCGATCACCTCGAACAGCTCTGTGCGGCCGAGCACGCCAACCAGCGTCGGCTGGTGAATCAGCCCGGCGTGTCCGGTCCCCAGGAAGTCGGTCAGGAAATCCGATCGCAAGGTGGCCGCCACCCACAGATGCGGGTCCGCCGCAAGCGACTCGTCGATCAGCGAGAGAAACGCGCGCCGGTCCTGGGCTCCGGTCAACGTGAGGAGTTCCTCAAGCTGGTCGACGACCAGGAGCACCGGCGCGGCATGTCCGCCCTGCGCCGTGCGCAGCCGGTCCAGGCACCGCCGTACGCCCGCAGACCCCTGGACCAGTTCCGCCCGGATATGATCGACGGTCGTATCGGGCAGCAGCGCCGCAAGACTCGATGCGAAGCTCACCAGCGGATCAGCGCCCGGTGCGAACGCCGGCGCGATCACCCACCGGCCGCGCCGCCGCCCCAGGGCGGGCAGCAGCCCCGCCCGCACCAGCGAGGACTTGCCACTCCCCGAGGGACCGATCACCGCGACAAACCGGTGCGCACGGGCCGGGGCGGACGGATTGAGCCTGCCGACGAGATCCCTGATCTCCCGGTCACGGCCGAAGAACACGCCGCCATCGTCCTCGGTGAATGCCTCCAGCCCGGGGTACGGCGGCTGCGAGGAGTTCCACGTACGCGTGATCGCGACGGGCCGCTCCAGGAAGTGCAGCCAGACCTGTCCCGCGACGAGAAGCAGGAGCACGACCGCTACCAATGGCACCGACCATTCCCGTAACAGGCGCAGTGGCCACGGGACATGATCCGTCTGACTGGTGGCGTAGTTGGCCGCCATGCCCAACAGCGCCCCGAGCAGCATGAGCAAGACGTCCACGACAAGCTTTACCGGACGACGGTCCACACATCCCCCATCAGAATCAGAGTCCGCTATCGCCCCACGTGCTCCAGCCAACCCTATGCATGACTGTTCGGCTCGACCGGCTCCGCCCGGCGGCAGCACACCCACACCTGCACTATCGCCAACTAGCTTTCAAATTCGCCGACTGAGGCACTCAGCCACAACGGATCTCACAAACGATCCTTTGCGCGAGAAAGATCAATCACGAGCCACCAGACCCCCGACGACCCCGGATTCGCTCTCAGAACCCGTTCTTACTCAAAAGCGGGTCGCACCCCTTCTGAGACTTGCATTGCGCGAAAGGCTCGACACCGCGGCCCGCAAGGGCAAGCACGGCGGCCGGCCCCCGGTCCTCACCGGGCACCCCGTCGAGTCAGGCATAGATGTGGGGCTACGTGGCCAAAGTGGTCGCCCGTGCTTACAGATACCTGCGGATGGGCACGACAGCTGTCTCACGGGCACGCTGCATGAACGAGCGCCTCTTCCAGCGGCCCTCCCGGATTGGCTCGCTCACGGCTACGTCCTGATCGAAGTGCTCGTCCAGCGTTGCAGTGAACTCCGGATTCAGAACCGCGAGCATGACCTCTTCGTCGTGGTCGAGAGAGCGCCGGTTGAAGTTCGTTGACCCAATCAGGGCGGCGACGTGGTCAACGGTCATGACCTTGGCGTGCATCATCGTGGGCTGGTACTGGAAGATCTTCACCCCGCAGGCAGTGAGATCCTCGTAGTAGCGCTGGCCGGCCAACTGACAGACCCTCTTGTCGGTGTGCGGGCCCGGCAGCAGGATCTCCACCTTCACACCGCGCCGTGCGGCGGCACAGAGCAACTCGATGAAGTGGGCGTCAGGTGCGAAGTAAGCGGTGGCCAGCCGGAATCGTTCCTCTGCCGATTCAACCATGACGCGGATCAGGGTCTGCATGTCCTGCCAGCCGAAGCTGGCTGAGCCACGCACCACCTGCACGATCGAATTCCCCTCCTGGCGGTGTTCGATGAAGCGGTCGCGATCGTCGAAGAGTTCGTCGTGGCACTCGGCCCAGTTCTGGGCGAACGCGGCTGCGAGGCCGTCCACCGCCGGGCCTCGAACCTGGACGTGTGTGTCGCGCCACTCGTTCTCGTTGCGCGCATCCCCGCACCATTCCTCGGCGATGCCGACACCGCCGGTGAAGGCCACCGCCTCGTCCACGACGAGAACCTTGCGGTGACAGCGGTGGTTCTGCTTCAGCGGCGAGACGTAGAGGGGTTTACGGAACCACGCCACCTGCACGCCGGCCGCATCCATCATTGCCAGCTGGTCCTTCTCGATCAGTCGGCTGCCGAAGCCGTCCAGCAACAGCCGCACCCGCACCCCTTCACGAGCGCGCGCCGAGAGCGCCTGAGCGAACTGGCGGGCGATATCACCCTTCCAGTAGACGAACGTCATCATGTCCACCGTGTGCTCGGCGGTGCGGATGCCGTCCAGCATGGCCGCGAAGATCTCATCCCCGTTGCGCAACGGAACCACGGTATTACCCTCCGTCGCCGCTATGCCGATCAGCCGCTCCAAGCGACGGCGTATTCGAGCGATACGCGCCTCCGCCGAGGGTCTGGTCTGCACATCAGACAGGTCATCCGTCAGTTCTGGGGAGTCCTGCGTACTGGTCATGATCTCACCTGGCCGGCACAAGGATCGGGTATGGAAGCGGCACCGGGCCCGGTCCGGCGCGGATCGGCGCAGCGGACCGACTTTACCCACCGGCACCCTGACCGCCTACGCCCGGCTCGACGCTTGCCCCGGCAGACGCTTGCCCCGGCGTGGGCGGTGCAGGCGCATGGACGCCGCGCGGGCGGTTTGCCCCCGCGGCCGGCAGGTGTGGATGAGGCCCGGGCATGATCAAGGGCCGCGGTGAAGGCGCCGCCTCGTCCTTCCTGCAGATCGACCTGGCTGCGGGACCCGGGAACGCGCTGACGGGCGCGGCAAACTACGGAGTCGCCTCAGTTCCGCAATGATCGCGTCTCCCGCGTCGGCCAGGGACTGAGCCGGGTGAGGATCCGCTGCCAGGTGCCGTTCCGCTGTCATCGAGGAACAGCTCGTAGGCCAGGTTCCACGGTCCGTACTCGACAGGGGCGTCCCGCCATGGAGCATCGTTCCGGACCCGGAACCGTATGCCGTCGATCTACTGCTGTCGATGCCGACGGAGGGCCGACCCTCCCCGGCCCCCTTGGGCAGCAACGGCTCCAGTGCCGCCCGCTGCATGTCCGTGGGATCTCCCCGACCCATGCAGCGTGATCATTCCGCGTTCAAGATCCACTTTTCACACGCGGCCTGGCGCCGTGCCTTCGAGGCCGTCATGGCTCGCATCCGAGTCCCGCGCGGCGGCCTGGGCAGGCCACGAACCCGACCCGAGGTCGTCCTGGCGGGCCGGGCCTACTCGTCCCGGGCAATCCGCCGGCACCTTCCCCGCCGAGGCATCCGGGCCGTCATTCCGCAGCCCTCTGATCAGGTCGGCCACCGCCGCCGGCGAGGCCGGTCGGGCGGTCGTCCACCCAGCTTCGACGCGCAGGCGCAATACCGTCGAGCGGTGCCTCAACCACCTCAAGCAGTGGCGCGGCCTGGCCATGCGAACAGACAAACTCGCCATCGCCTACGAGGGCGCACTCCACCTCGCATCCACCTTGATCTGGACGCGCCTTGGGGAGGGCTGAGGACGGCTGCTCGCCAGGAACCTGACTCAGGCCCCGGACGAGGCGCCTACTGCCCTCACCCGGCAGTCCGAGCACCTCCCGGATCCCTTCGCAACGAACAGATGCCGATAGACCGTCACCTGGCGCCGAGGGATGCCACAGAGCGTCGCCTCATCCGCCAGTGCGTGCTCCAGGACAGAGCCGTCTGTTTCCAGGCATGCCGTGAAGCTCGTCGGAGCGAGTCGAAACGCGAATCTGAAGGACCGGAGGCGGTGACCGAGCTGCGGCATGCCACCACCCTCGCACGTGGCCCGATCAACGTGAAGTCAAAGAGACAGGCCTAAGTGCGGCGGTGAGCAGGACTATCGAGACGACGGCGGTGCGATTCCTCATGATTCCCCCAGGGTTTTGTGATGAGAGTGAGGCAATCATGCGACGAGCGGGGAGCCGGAGGGTCTCGGCAACTGTGCCCAGCACAGTCAGTCCAGCGTTGGGCGCAGCGGGCCCATGCCAGGCGTCCTGCGCTGGAACCACCCGACGGCGCACTCGCCGCCACCGTCGACCCGCGCCCGTGCCAGGGCCTCGGTGTGCCAGGCAATGGCCCTCGCCCCGCAGATCCCACGGGCTACAGGGGCGGCACGGTGTCACACCGTCCTCCTCAGGGGGCAGGATGACGCCATGGCACAGCTGATCTTGCCCCCCTCGGAATCCTGGCGCCTGATCGACGCCTGGCTGGCGGCGCACGTGGCCTCCGACTTCGCGCTCCTCAATCCACCAGTGACACCGGACGAGATACGCCGTGCGGAGCAGGTGATCGGCGCCAGAGTTCCCGGCGATCTCGTCGAGTCTCTGCAATGTCACAATGGCGTGAGCGCCTGGGCAACCATCCTGCCGGAGCAGTCCCCGCTTACCTTGAACGGCATCGTGGAGCGTTGGCAGACCTGCATGGACGTCGCGGCAGAGAACGACGGTCTGACCCGGCGCCCCTGGGAGGACGAGCCTTGGTGGCACCCGCTCTGGATCCCTTGGGCTGAGAGCGCCGACGGCGCGGCACAGATCATCGACCAACGTCCCGGCACTGAAACGGGACGCCTCGGCTGGGCGGGGCACAGCGGTGGCGGCGACTTCACCGACCCCTGGCCTGACCTGGCGAGCCTTCTCCACGCAGTCGCGCGAGCCCTTCATCAAGGCGAAGCTGTCCGCGGGCTGCACCCCTACCTCACCGCGCAAGGCGGGATGTGGTGGGACGAGGAGGGCTGCCGCGAGCTGAACGGTCACCCATGTCGGCGTACACGTGAACGCACATAGCCGCGTACGGATGAACGTGCAGAGTTCTTGATGTGCTGAGTGCCGGCCCCCGGCACGCTGCTGCCTGT